>DASXPS010000001.1 GCA_036493475.1 Sporichthyaceae bacterium
GTGAACCAGGCAGGCCGCAACACGGGCATCGTGACCGCCCCAGTCGGCACGGCGCGCCTGGACCAACCAAATCCGCGGCCCTCATCCCGCAGAATCGCCTGGACCGTGTTGCGTGTCGTTGTATCGATCGCCGTGCTGGGAACGCTGTATTACCGGTTGCCCCTGGATCACACCTCCGCGCCCGTCGCCGTCACCGTGCTCCTGGTCGGGTTAGCCGGATTCATCGCCCTGATCGGTTACCAGGTCTGGCTCATCCTCAGGTCCCCGTTCCCGGGCTTGCGGGCGGCCGAGGCGCTGGCCACCAGCGTCCCGTTTTTCCTGCTGCTGTTCGCCGCCACCTACGTGGCAGGGCCTCGGCAAGGTCGTCCGTCTCGGCGTGTCGGCGTGGTGACACGCCGGTGATGCGGTAGGTGCAGGCGCGGGCACGACCCGCTGGTGATCATGAAGGTTCGTACGCCGGACTGATCATCGGAGCGTGTCGTGCCCGCTTGGCCATCCTCGCCGATCGACCTGCTCTGCGCCCGCGTCGGGGCCACCTCCGATCGTGTAGGCGACCCCGATGCCGCGCGGGAGGCGGAGGTGCAGGCGTCGACCGATCTGGTGGCCGCGTTGGCGACGGTGCCCGACCCGCGTGCCCGCCGCGGGATCCGGCATCGGTTGGTGCCGGTGCTCGCGCTGGCGGTATGCGCGGTGCTGACCGGGGCCCGCAGCTACGTCGCGATCGCCGAATGGGCCCATGACCTGCCGCTGGGCGTGCGGATCCGGCTCGGGCTCACGGTTGGACGGGCGACGCCGAGCGAGTCGACGATCCGCCGTATCCTGCAGAAACTCGACTCGCAAACGCTGGACCGGGCGGTGTCGAACTGGCTGATCGCCCGCGCCGACCGCATCAGCCCGCCAACCCCGGACCCGGCGCAGCCCAGCACGCCGGAGCAGAACGCGGCATCCGGCACGGCGCGGATCACAGCACCCCCGCCGAGGGTCATCGCGGTGGACGGCAAGTCCGCCCGCGGCGCCCGCCTCGCCGACCAGCGGGCGGTGCACCTGCTCGCGGCGCTCGACACTCGTCGCGGGATCGTGCTGGGCCAGTCGGTGGTCGACGGCAAGACGAACGAGATCACCGCGTTCGCCCCGTTGCTGGACCGAATCGATATCACCGACGCGATCATCACTGCCGACGCTCTTCACACGCAGGACGAGCACGCCCGCTACCTGCACCGACGCGGCGCGCATTACGTGTTCATCGTCAAGGGCAACCGTCCCAGGCTGCACCAGCAAGTGGCGGGGCTGCCCTGGCGGGACATGCCGGCCGTGGACCTCACCCAAGACGCCGGGCACGGTCGGCGGGAGTCTCGCACCCTCAAACTCGCCGTGGTCCGCAACGCGGTGACCGGCGGGATCTTGTTCCCGCACGCCCAACTGGCGGTCCAGATCGTGCGCCGACGCCGCCCCGCGACCAGCCGCCGCTGGCACAGCGAGACCGTCTACGCCGTGACCGACCTGTCCTGGCAGCAGATCCGCGCCGACCAGCTCGCCCAGGCCATCCGCGAGCACTGGCACGTGGAGAATCGCCTGCATTG
>DASXPS010000002.1 GCA_036493475.1 Sporichthyaceae bacterium
GGTGTGGTCCTTGTCGAGGGTGGCCATCATCGACTCGTACTGGCCGAACTCCTCGCGGATGCGGGCCGCGTCCCAACCCAGCGCCTTGAGCAGCACCGTCACCGACTGCTTGCGCTTGCGGTCGATGCGGACGCCGACCGAGTCGCGCTTGTCGATCTCGAACTCGAGCCAGGCACCGCGCTGCGGAATCACCTTCGAGGAGTAGATGTCCTTGTCCGAGGTCTTGTCGATGGTCTTGTCGAAGTACACGCCCGGCGAACGGACCAACTGCGAGACCACGACCCGCTCGGTGCCGTTGATGATGAACGTGCCCTTGTCGGTCATCAGCGGGAAGTCGCCCATGAAGACCGTCTGGCTCTTGATCTCACCGGTCTCGTTGTTGGTGAACTCCGCGGTCACGAACAACGGCGCGGAGTAGGTGAAGTCGCGCTCCTTGCACTCGTCGATGGAGTTCTTCGCCGGCTCGAAGCGGTGGTCACGGAACGTGAGGCTCATCGACCCGGAGAAGTCCTCGATCGGGGAGATCTCCTCGAAGATCTCCTCCAGACCGGACTGGTCGGGTACGTCCTGACGGCCGGCGGCGAGAGCGGCCTGCACCCGGGTACGCCAACGCTCGTTCCCCAGCAACCAGTCGAACGAGTCGACCTGAAGGGCGAGGAGGTTGGGGACTTCCAGGGGCTCACGAATCTTGGCGAATGAGATGCGGCGCGGTGCGGTGGGTTGGGCGGCAGTGCGCGAGGCGGCCAAGAGGGGTCCTTCCGGATGGCTCGCGGGCTTGCGACGGACGACATAAGTCGCCCGACAACACTCTTTTGGCGCACGACTGTCCACCCGTGACTAGGACGGGTGGCAACAGACAGCGCAAACGGGCAGTGTAGCCAAAAGGCTAACCGCTGTAAAGGGCGACGCCAGCCACTATAAGCGGCGCGTCAGGACCCCTCAGCCCCGGAGCATGAAGACGTACCGGAAGGATGGGGGTCACGGCCCGGCGAGTCAAGCAGTTCCGGCCTTTTCGGCGTTGCCGCCGGTGGGTTTGATCAGGTCGGATCGGGTGCGAAGGAGCCCACCGGCGGGGTCACGCCGTTCGCCAGGCACCACTGTCCGGGGGGTCTCTGGGAGCTCCGCGCCGTGCCGTCGGTGGGCATGATCTGCAGCGGCACCGGGGGCAGCGGCGGCAGTTCGACACCTTCCTCGGCGGCCAGCTCGTCGGCGTCCTTCTCCTCCGACATGCCGATCGGGCCGATGCGCTGGGCGTTCAGGAACTGTCGCACCACCGGTTCCTGGGAGGTCAGCAGCATCTCCCGCGGGCCGAACATCGCCAGGTGTCGGTGGTAGAGCAGGCCGATGTTGTCCGGCACCCGGCGCGCGGTGTTCACGTCATGGGTGACGATCAGGATGGTCGCGCCGATGCGCTGGTTCAAATCGACGATCAGCTGGTTGAGGAACGCCGTGCGCACCGGGTCCAGCCCCGAGTCCGGCTCATCGAACAGGATGATCTTCGGGTCCAGCACCAGCGCGCGGGCCAGCCCGGCCCGCTTGCGCATACCCCCGGACAGCTCGCCGGGCAGCTTGTCCTCGGCGCCGAGCAGACCGACCAGATCCATCTTCTCCATGACGATGGAGCGGATCTCCCGCTCGCCCTTGCGGGTGTGCTCGCGCAGCGGGAAGGCGATGTTGTCGTAGAGGTTCATCGATCCGAACAGGGCGCCGTCCTGGAACAGCACGCCGAACAGCTTGCGCACCTCGAACAGATCACGCTCGCGCAGCCGGCAAATGTCCTGGCCCTCGATCTCGATGGAGCCGGCCTCCGGGCGCAGCAGCCCGACCAGAGACTTGAGCAGCACCGACTTGCCGGTGCCGGATGGCCCGAGCAGCACGGAGATTTCGCCGGCCGGAATGGTGAGCGTGACATTGCGCCAGATCACCTGGCGCCCGAAGCTCTTGGTGAGCCCCTCGATCTTGATCTCAACGCCCATGCGCGGGTGCTCCCGAGTTGAAGCGGAAACAGCATCCTATGAACGGCGACGGGCGCCGATCCGCGAGGGATCGGCGCCCGTGGCGCGTTGAACGCGGCGAGCTACCTGACGGCGATGGTGGCGCCGGCGCCCTCCAGGGCGGCCTTGGCCTTCTCCGCGGCTTCCTTGTTGACCTTCTCCAGCACCTTGGACGGGGCGCCGTCGACCAGATCCTTGGCCTCCTTCAGGCCCAGGCTGGTGAGCGCGCGCACCTCCTTGATGACCTGGATCTTCTTCTCGCCCGCGGACTCGAGGACGACGTCGAACTCGTCCTGCTCCTCAACGGCCTCGGCAGCGCCACCGCCACCGGCCGGGGCGGCCGCGGCCACGGCCACCGGGGCGGCGGCCTTGACGTCGAAGGTGTCCTCGAACTGCTTCACGAACTCCGACAGCTCGATGAGGGTCATTTCCTTGAATGCATCGAGCAGGTCGTCGGTGCTGAGCTTCGCCATGGTCGGCGGTCCTTCCGTGTCTGAGTGGTGCAAACGACTGTGTGGTCTGGCGACGCCTACTCGGCGGGTGGTTCTTCGGTGGTCTCGGCCTCGGGCGCCGCAGCGACCGGATCCTCGGCCGCGACCGGGTCCTCGGCGACAGTCTCAGCCGACGCCTCCTCCACGGTGGGTGCCTCGTCGACGACAGCGTCGACCACGGCAGCGGGAGCTTCGGGAGCCGGGGCTGCGGCGGCTGCACCGCTGGTCGCCTCGACCTGTGCCCGCAGTGCGTCGATCGTGCGGGCAGCGTTGGACAACGGCGCCTGGAACAGCGCCGCGGCGCCGGCCAGCGAGGCCTTCATCGCGCCGGCCAGCTTGGCCAGCAGGACCTCGCGGGACTCCAGATCCGCCAACTTGGTGACGTCGGTGGAGCTGAGCTTCTTTCCGTCGAGCACGCCGCCCTTGATCACCAGCAGCGGGTTGGCCTTGGCGAAGTCGCGCAGGCTCTTCGCGACCTCGACCGCGTCGCCGGAGACAAAGGCGATCGCCGAGGGGCCCTGGAGCAGGGAGTCGAATGCGTCGACACCCGCCTCCTTGGCCGCGATGCGGGTGAGGGTGTTCTTGGCGACGCAGTACTCGGCGTTACCGGCCAGGGAGCGGCGCAGGGTCTTCAGTTGAGCGACCGTGAGGCCGCGGTACTCGGTCAGCACAGCTGCGTTGGAACTGCGGAATGCCTCCGCCAGCTCCGCCACCGCGGCTGCCTTGTCGGGCCGTGCCATGGCCCTCCTTCCTCTCGTGACACCGCGGGTGCCCCGAAGAACACGAACGCCCCGGCGCAGGCCGGGGCGTGAACACCCACGGGCACGGAGGACCGGCCCGGTCAGGCGCGAGCGCCTGACACAACCTGCGCGGGTCGCCCGCATGAGCGGGACCTTCGGTCACCGAGGTGACGGCCAGCGGTCTTTGGCCGGCCCAGCCTAGGCAGCCGACGCCCGTCCGGTCAAAATGACACGTCGCCCGGCCGGAGGAGCAGCGTGTACATAACCCAAACCCTGCACCGCAACGCTCAGACCAGCGCCGGTCTGCCCGCCACCATCTGCGCCGGGCGCACCCGCACCTGGGAGCAGGTGCACGACCGGGTCGCTCGACTGGCCGGGGCGGTGCGGGCGTTGGGGGTCACCTCCGCCGAGAGCGTGGCCATCCTGTCGCTGAACTCCGACCGCTACTCCGAATACCTGTACGCGGTGCCGTGGGCCGATGCGGTCGTCAACCCGGTGAACATCCGCTGGAGTGCACCCGAGGTGGCCTTCTCGCTGGTCGACTCGGACACCCGGGTGCTGTTCGTGGACGACGCCTTCGCCCCGATGCTGCCCGCACTGCAAGATGCCGCCCCCGGCCTCAAGGTCATCGTGCACTGCGGCGACGCCCCGACCCCGGCCGGGTGCCTGGCCTACGAGGAACTTATCGGGGACGCCGACCCGATCGCGGATGCCCGTCGCGGGGACGACGCCCCGGCCGGGATCTTCTACACCGGCGGCACCACTGGGCACCCGAAGGGCGTGGTACTCAGCCACCGCAACCTGATCACCTCGGCGTTGGGCAGCGCCGCCTCGACCGATTTCATGGTCCCCGGCGGGGTCTACCTGCACGCGGCGCCGATGTTCCACCTGGCCGACCTGGCAGCCTGGAACGCCCGCAACCTGATCGGCGGCAGCCATGTCATGGTGCCGATGTTCACCCCGGCCGGGGTCGCCGCGGCCATCGAAGCGCACCGGGTCACCGATGTGCTGCTGGTGCCCACCATGATCCAGATGCTGCTGGACAGCCCGGAGGGCGCGCAGGCCGACCTGTCCAGCCTGGTGCACCTGCTCTACGGCGCCTCGCCGATCTCCGACGGATTGCTCGATCGGACCGGGCAACGCCTGCCGGGTGTGCGGCTGATCCAGGCCTACGGCATGACCGAGGTGGCTCCGGTGGCCACCGTGCTGACCCCGGAGGACCACGCCCACCCGGTGCGCCGGCGTTCCGGCGGCCGCGCCGCACCGCACGCCGAGGTGCGCATCGTCGACGCCGAGGACAACGAGGTACCGCGCGGCACCGTGGGCGAGGTGGTGGTGCGCGGCGATCACGTGATGCTCGGCTACTGGAACCGTCCGGAGGAGACCGCGCAAGCGTTGCGCAACGGGTGGATGCACACCGGCGACGGCGCGTACATGGACGACGACGGTTACGTGTACATCGTCGACCGAATCAAGGACATGATCGTCACCGGCGGGGAGAACGTGTACTCCGCCGAGGTGGAGAACGCGTTGTCCACCCACCCGGCGATCGCTGCCTGTGCGGTGATCGGGGTGCCCGACGACGAGTTCGGCGAACGTGTGCATGCGGTGGTGATCCTCGCGGCCGACGCCACGCTGACCCATGAGGAACTCCGGGAGCACTGCAAGGCCCTGATCGCCGGATACAAGGCGCCGCGGTCCAGCGAGTTCGTTACGACGCTGCCCCTGTCCGGCGCCGGGAAGATCCTCAAGCGCGAACTGCGGGCGCAGTACTGGGCCGAGCGCGGGCGCGGGGTTTCCTGACCCACGGACTCTCATCCTTACGGCCACTTTCCGCCGTCGAACGGTCGGTTGACGTCTCCACCCGCAACCCCCCGCCGCCGCAACACCGTCCAAGAGCGCCGAAGATCCTTTGGCGTCGCTGGGAGCGGTGGACGTGTCGGCTGGACAGGTTCGAGTGTTGCTGGGGCGTGCCGGCGTGGACCGGCGGCTCGCCGCGGGCACCGCGAGTTTGGTCGACGGGGCTCCGATGTGGCGGCCGCGACGCGGTCAGTCGGTGCCGCTGATCGGCTGTGAACTACTCCGCGTCGCCGCTGCCACGGGGCATGACCCGGCCGCGCGCGACGGGGACGTGGTGCTGACCGTCCGCGACACCGGCGGCGGCCTGCTCCGACTGTGCATGTCCGGTGCCGAGGCCCCGCTGGTGCAGGATTGGATCGCCGCTGCGACGCTCACCCGACTGCCCACCCCGCGCCCCACGGCGGACCTGCTCGGCGAGGGCGAGGTTTGCTGGTCGCGGATCTCCACGCTGATCGCCGAGCGCGCTACGGCCGAGGGCTGGGGTGTCACCGCAGGCGCGATACCCACCCCGGTGGTCCCCGATCGGCGCTGGTGGCGGGTGGCCGCGCTGCGCCGGGTCGCGGCCGTCTCGGCGGTGCCGGGCGCGCTGTCCGTGCTGTTGCTGTGGGCTGGCCTGGCCGTGGGCACCCAAGACTGGTTCAGCACGATCGGGTTGGGCCGCAACGGGGTGGCCGGCGGGGTGTTGGTTGTCCTGGGCGCGCTGGGGATCGGGCGGCGGGTGCACCGGGGGGTGCACCACGTGCGCGCGGTCGCCGGCCTGCGTCGGGAACCGGCCCGCGCCTGGCGCTACGTGCGCTTCCTGGACCCCAGCGGGGCGCCCGGTCTGATGCTGTTCTCCCGGCTGGGCGATCCGGCCCCGCAGGTGCTGGTTCCGCTGGCCCCACTGGGCGTGCTGGGCGACGTGCTGCCGCTGCACGGCGAGGTTGACGTGTACGGCGAGGTCGCCGACGGCGCCCTGCTGGTGCCGGTGATCGACGGGCACACCTGCTGGCCGATCGGCACCGCCGAGCAGGTGCCCGCGGAGGTGGTGCGTCGGTTCACCAACGCAGCGGTGCCGCCGCCGCGGGCGGGCGCCGACCGGGCGGTGCGCGCCGGCGGCTAGCCCGCGTCCTCGACCGTCTCCTCGGTGAGGTGGCGGACCCGGTTCGGGTCGACCGGGATGCTCGGGCCCATCGTGGTGGCGAACGTGGCCTTTCGCAGGTACCGGCCCTTGGCCGCGGACGGCTTGAGCCGCAGCACCTCGTCGAGCGCGGCGGCGTAGTTCTCCACCAGCGCGGTTTCGGAGAACGACACCTTGCCGATGATGAAGTGCAGGTTCGAGTGCTTGTCCACCCGGAACTCGATCTTGCCGCCCTTGATTTCGTTGACCGCCTTGCCGACGTCGTTGGTCACCGTGCCGGTCTTCGGGTTCGGCATCAGGCCACGCGGGCCGAGCACCCGACCCAGCCGGCCGACCTTGCCCATCATGTCCGGGGTGGCGACCACGGCGTCGAAGTCCAGCCAACCCTTGGAGATGCGCTCGAGCAGGTCGTCGGCGCCCACGAAGTCCGCGCCGGCGGCCTCGGCCTCGGCGGCCCGCTCACCGGTGGCCAGCACCAGCACCCTGGCCGTCTTGCCGGTGCCGTGCGGCAGGTTCACGGTGCCGCGCACCATCTGGTCGGCCTTGCGCGGGTCCACGCCGAGGCGCATGGCCACCTCGACGGTGGCGTCGAACTTGGTCTTGGAGGTGACCTTGGCCAGGCGGGCCGCGTCCAGCGGCGCGTACAGCTTGTCGGCGTCGATCTCGCCGGCCACGGAACGGTAGTTCTTGCCGCGCTTCATGAGTCTTCTCCTCGGTTCGAAGGTGTGGTCAGCGGACCGAAGCTGGTCCTCCCACGTGGTGCTTTCTACTGTGCTCAGCTCTCGACGGTGATGCCCATGGAACGGGCGGTGCCCGCGATGATCTTCGAGGCCGCGTCGATGTCGTTGGCGTTGAGGTCGACCATCTTGGTCTCCGCGATGGCCCGCACCTGAGCGCGGGTCAGCCGGGCGACCTTGGTCTTGTGCGGTTCGCCGCTGCCCTTCTCCACACCGGCGGCCTTGAGGATCAGCCGGGCAGCGGGTGGGGTCTTGGTGACGAAGGTGAACGAGCGGTCCTCGTAAACCGAGATCTCCACCGGAACGATGTCACCGCGCTGGGACTCGGTGGCCGCGTTGTACTGCTTGCAGAACTCCATGATGTTCACGCCGTGCTGGCCCAGCGCGGGGCCGACCGGCGGGGCGGGCGTCGCGGCGCCGGCCTTGATCTGCAGCTTGATGACCGCCGCGAGCTTCTTCTTCGGGGGCATGTGACGTACTTCCTGTGGCGTGGGCCGCTGGGCCGGGTCAGTTCTTCTGGATCTGGTTGAACGACAGCTCGACCGAGGTCTCGCGGCCGAAGATCTCCACCAGGCACTTGAGCTTCTGCGACTCGGCGTTGATCTCGTGGATGGTGGCCTGCAGGGTGGCGAACGGACCGTCGATGACGGTGACCGAGTCCCCGATCGCGAAGTCGAGCACCTTGATCTCCGCCGGCGCACCGGCCTTGGTGCCGTCCTTCTTCACCGGCTCCGGGGCGAGGATCTTCATGACCTCGTCCAGGGTGAGCGGTGAGGGCTCATGGGTGTGCCCGACGAAGCCGGTCACGCCGGGCGTGTGCCGCACCGCGGACCAGGACTCGTCGGTGAGGTCCATCCGGACCAGTACGTAGCCCGGGAACTTGTTCCGTCGCACGTTCTTGCGTTGGCCGTTCTTGAACTCGACCACGTCCTCCTGGGGGACCTCGATCTGGAAGATGTAGTCCTCCATGTTCAGCGAGGCCGTGCGGTTCTCCAGGTTCGCCTTCACCCGGTTCTCGTAACCCGCGTAGGAGTGCACGACGTACCAGTCGCCCGGGGCGCGGTGCAACGCCGCGCGGAACTCCTCCACCGGGTCGACCTCGGCGGGTTCCTCCGTGGCCTGCTCGGGGATGGTGGCGTCCTCGACCGGCGCCTGCACGTCCGAGTGCTCCGAACCGGCGTCAGTGTGGTTTTCCTCGTTCACCGCCGCGTCGGCGTCGGTGAACGCGGGTGAGTCGGACACGTCGAAAAGCCTTCCTGAATTCTGTCTGCGAACAGCGAGGGACTACGCGGCGGTCAGCCGAAGACCTTGAGGATCCCCTTGCTGAAGACGTAGTCGGCGAGGGAAACGAAGCCGATCATGACCATCACGAAGATCAGGACCACGTAGGTGTAGGTGACCAACTCCTTGCGGGTCGGCCAGATCACCTTCCGCAGTTCGGCGACGACCTGCCGGTAGTACAACCCGATCCGGCTGAGCATCGCGATGAACCGCGAGCGACCGGCGCGCGGGCCCGAACTCTCGTGCTCGGGCGTCGCCACCGGGCGGGTGTCCGTCACTGTCCTCACCTATGTTTTCCAGCTGCGTTGGTGTACTGCAGGGCCGGAGGGACTCGAACCCCCAACCGCCGGTTTTGGAGACCGGAACTCTACCAATTGAGCTACGACCCTAAGCCCCGCCGCACCCACGGTGCGTGCAGCGCGCAGCGATCGGACGGGATTCCCCGCGCCGATCACCGGGGTGAGTCTAGGCGCAGTCGCCGGTGGGCGTCGAACTCACGCGACCGGTCGAGCATCGGAATGCAACGATGGGGACATGACCTCGACCCCGCGTATTTCCGCACGAATCGCCGGCATTGCCGAATCCGCCACCCTCGCGGTGGATGCCAGGGCGAAGGCGTTGCAGGCGGCGGGTCGACCGGTGATCGGGTTCGGTGCGGGCGAGCCCGATTTCCCGACTCCGGACTACATCGTGGAAGCGGCCGTGGCGGCCTGCCGCGAGCCGCGCAACCACCGCTACACCCCGGCGGGTGGCCTGCCCGAGCTGCGCGAGGCCATCGCCGCGAAGACGGCCCGCGACTCCGGCCTGGCGGTGACCGCCGGGCAGGTGCTGGTCACCAACGGCGGCAAGCAAGCGGTGTACGCCGCGTTCGCCACGCTGCTCGACCCCGGCGACGAGGTGCTGCTGCCCGCCCCCTACTGGACCACCTATCCGGAGGCCATCCGGCTGGGTGGCGGCGTCCCGGTGGAGGTGTTGGCCGACGACTCCCAGGGTTACCTGGTCACCGTGGAGCAATTGGAGGCCGCGCGCACGCCACGCACGAAGGTGCTGCTGTTCTGCTCCCCGTCCAACCCGACCGGCGCGGTGTACAGCCCCGACCAGGTCCGCCACATTGGGCAGTGGGCGGCGGACAACGGACTGTGGGTGGTCACCGACGAGATCTACGAGCACCTGGTCTACGGCGGGGCGACGTTCTCCTCGATGCCGGTGGCGGTGCCCGAGCTGGCCGAGCGCTGCGTGGTGGTCAACGGGGTGGCCAAGACCTACGCGATGACCGGCTGGCGGGTGGGCTGGCTGATCGGCCCGGCCGACGTGGTCAAGGGAGCCACCAATCTGCAGTCGCACGCCACCTCCAACGTCGCCAACGTCTCCCAGCGGGCCGCGTTGGCCGCGGTGACCGGGGACCTGTCCGCGGTGGCGGCGATGCGTGAGGCGTTCGACCGACGCCGGCTCACCATGGTGCGAATGCTGTCCGAGATTCCCGGCGTGAGCTGCCCGGAGCCGTTCGGCGCGTTCTACTGCTACCCCTCGGTGGTCGGGGTGCTGGGCAAGGAGATTCGCGGGCGGCGTCCGGAGTCCTCCGCGGCGCTGGCCGAGCTGATCCTGGCCGAGGCGGAGGTCGCGGCGGTGCCCGGCGAGGCCTTCGGCACCCCCGGCTACCTGCGGTTGTCCTACGCACTCGGCGACGATGACCTGGTCGAGGGCGTGTCGCGGATCGCGAAGCTGCTGGGCGAGGCGACACCCTAGGTCCGTGCTTCCTTCGGTCGACAGGCTCAATCGGCTCGGAACCACGAGCAAGCTCGCGCTTCGCTCGCCTCAATCGCCTGTGAGGGACCTGCGCACCCTGCCGAAGGCGCACCTGCATCTGCATTTCACCGGCTCCATGCGGCACAGCACGCTGCTGGAGCTGGCCGAGCAGCACGGCATCACGCTGCCGGATTTGCTGCGCAGTCCGGAGCCTTTGGACGACCTCGAGGCCCGCACCGACGAGCGCGGCTGGTTCCGCTTCCAACGGCTCTACGACACGGCACGGTCGGTGGTCCGCACCGAGTCCGACGTGCGCCGGCTGGTCCGGGAGGCCGCCGAGGACGAGGCCACCGAAGGCTCGGGCTGGCTGGAGTTGCAGGTCGACCCGAGCACTTACGCCCGGTACCTGGGCGGGTTGACCCCGACCGTGGAGCTGATCCTGGACGCGGCCCGGGACGCCGGCGCAGCGACCGGGGTGGGCATCGGGTTGGTGCTCGCCGCCAACCGCACTCGGCATCCCTTCGACGCCCGCACGTTGGCCCGGCTGGCGGCGCACTACGCCGGCGCCGGCGTGGTCGGCTTCGGGTTGTCCAACGACGAGCGGCGGGGCGCGGCGCGCGATTTCGACCGCGCCTTCGAGATCGCCCGGCGCGCCGGCCTGGCCGCCGTGCCGCACGGCGGAGAGCTCGGCGGGCCGGGCGAGGTGCGGGACTGCCTGCGGGTGCTGCGGGCCCACCGCATCGGGCATGGCGTGCGGGCCGTGGAGGACCCGGCCCTGTTGGAGGAGCTGATGGCGGCGCGGGTGACGTTGGAGGTGTGCCCGACCTCGAACGTGGCGCTGGGCGTTGCCAAGGACCCGGCGTCGGTGCCGTTGACCACGTTGCTGCGCGCCGGGGTGCCGGTGGCCCTCGGCGCGGACGACCCGCTGTTGTTCGGCGCCCGGCTGGTCGCGCAGTACGAGATCGCGCGAGCCACGCACGGCTGCACCGACGTAGAGCTGGCCGGATTGGCCCGCGACTCGGTGGAGGCCTCGCTCGCGCCGGAGGACGTCAAGGCCCGGTTGCGCGCCGGAATCGCGGCCTGGCTCGCCACCTGAGCCCGTCCTGTGGCTCGCCACCTGAGCCCGTCTTCGTCCGGCGTTTCGGGGTATCGAGCGGCCCGGATAGCCCGAAACGCCGGACGAAGTTGGTCAGAGGGTGAGGCGAAACGCCGGAGGAGATTGGTCAGAGGGTGAGGCCGATCAGGACCGGTTCGTGGTGCAGTTCGATGCCGAAGCGCTCGATCACGCCGGTGCGGACGGCACGGGCCAGGCTGAGGAGGTCCGCGGCGGACGCGCTGCCCCGGTTGGTGAGCGCAAGGCTGTGTTTGGTGGACAGGGTGGCGCGACCGCCGGTGAGCTCGGCGCCGAAGCCCTTGGTGAAGCCGGCGTGTTCGATCAGCCAGGCGGCGGAGGCCTTCAGCCGGCCGTCGCCGGCCGGGTAGCGCGGAGCGTCATCCGGGAGCACGGCGGCCGCAACGGCGTTGCTCAACACCGGGTTGGTGAAGAAGGACCCGGCGCTCCAAGTGTCGTGGTCGGCCTCGTCGAGCACCATGCCCTTGCCCCGGCGCAGGCCGAGCACCGCTTCCCGCACGTCGGCCACCGGCGCTGTCTCGCCGACGGCGACGCCGAGGGTGTGGGCCAGTTCGGCGTAGCGCACCGGGCCACCGACGCCGCCGGAACGCAGCCGGAACTCCACCGCGTGCACGATGAACCGCGCCGACCGCTTGAAAACGCTGTCCCGGTAGGCGAACTGGCACTGCTCCGGGTCGAGCGCGTACGCGTTGCCCTGCTGCCGGTCCCAAACGTGCACCGCGGTGATCACCTCGGCCACCTCCTGGCCATAGGCACCGACATTCTGGATCGGCGTGGCGGCGGTCGAGCCGGGAATGCCGGACAGTGCCTCGATGCCGGCCAGGCCCTCGGCCACGCTCCACGCGACCACGTCGTCCCACGGTTCCGCGGCGCCGATGCATACCCGTACAGCGTCGCCATCGGCGGCCGCGTCCAGCCCGCGGCCGATCAACCGCAGCACGGTGCCGGGAAATCCCGCGTCGGCGATGAGCAGGTTGGATCCGCCGCCGAGCACCAGCAGCGGTTCGCCCACTCGGTCGCACTCCCCCGCCGCCTGCGAGATCTCCGCGACGGTGCCCGCCTCGATCATCCGGGCGGCAGGGCCGCCCACCCGCAATGTGGTGAACGGGGCCAGCGGAACATCGACCGCGGTGTCGGTGGTCACGGCAGGCGCACGGTGGCCACGGCTTTGCCGAGCACCGTCTGACCGTCGTGCACGGCCTTGATGGTGACCCGCACGCGGTTGTCGTCCAACTTCTCGGTGACCGAGGCGCTGACCTCGAGGGTGGCGCCCGCGTCGGTGTCCGGTACCGGGATCGGCCGGGTGAACCGCACCCCGTAGTCCTCCACCGCGCCCGGATCGCCCACCCAATCGCTGACCACCCGGGCCGCGGTGGCCATGGTGAGCATGCCGTGCGCGATCACGTTGGGCAGGCCGACCGAGGTGGCCACCCGCTCGTTCCAGTGGATGACGTTGAAGTCACCCGAGGCGCCGGCGTAGCGGACCAGATCGGCCCGGTGGAGCACGAAGGTCTGGCCGGGCAGTTCGGTGCCTTTCTGCACACCGTCCCAGGTTGGCGCGGTCATCACGCCTCCTCCGGGGCGCGGCCGACCACCATGCACACCGCGGTGACCACGTGTTCGCCCTCCTCGGTGGCCGAGGAGCAGGACAGGGTGAGCATGTCGCTGCCCGCCATGGTGCGCGCGGCCACGATCTCCACCGTGGTCACCAAGCGGTCGCCCGGCCGCAGCGGGCGGCTGTAGCTGAACCTCTGCTCGCCGTGCACGACCCGGGCGTAGTCGATGCCGACCTCGGGATCTGCCGCCGCGGCCAGCGCCGCATCCAGGCTGAACACGATCGGGAAGGTCGGCGGCGCGATCACGTCGGGATACCCGTGCGTCTTGGCGGCCTCGGGATCGCGGTAGAGGGGGCACGCGTCACCGATCGCGTCGGCGAACTCGCGTATCTTCTCGCGACTGACCTCGTAGACCCGACTCGGCGGGTAGGTGCGTCCGACCAGGGACGCCTCGAGCGCCATCGGCGCCGCGGCTAGCGGGTCTCGCGGTGCACGGTGTGCTTGCGCTCCCGCGGGCAGTACTTCTTCAGCTCGAGCCGGTCGGGATCGTTGCGCCGGTTCTTCTTGGTGATGTAGTTGCGCTCCTTGCAGTCCGTGCAGGCGAGAGTGATCTTCGGGCGAACGTCCTGCGCTTTGCTGGCCACTGCACGTGCCTTCCTGGAACGACTACGGAGCCGGGTGAGCTTAGCCGAGATCGTCACGCCGGGTCGAACTGACCATACCGACGTTAGCGGTCAACCGCGGGTGGGTAGAGCCCGGGCGTGGGGCCCGAGGTTGTTCTGGCGACCGTGATGCGTCCGGAGGGCGCCACCGGCGTGCAGACGCATGTACGCACCACCGAGGCCTTCTTGCGGGCCACCGGCCGGCCCGCGACCGTGGTGACACCGTTCGACTCCCCCTCCGCCCTGCTGTACCCGATCTTCGGCGCGCGGCTGCCGCTGCGCCGGGTGAGTCGATCCGCTGGCGTGTGGTGGTACCGGCGGTGGCATGCCCACTTCCTCGCCGACGCGCTGCGCCGGCACCTGCGGGCAGCGCCCGGCGCCGGGGTGGTGTACGCCCAGTGCCCGGTCGCGGCCGATGTCGCGCTGCGGGTACGGGCCGACCAACGGGTCGTGATGGCGGTGCACTTCAACATCTCGCAGGCCCTGGAGTGGGCGGAGAAGGGCGAGCTGAGGCCGGACGGGGCGCTGAACCGGGAGATCCTCGCCTTCGAGGAGCGAATCCTGCCCGCGCTGGACGGCATCGTTTACGTATCGGAGTTCATGCGGCGACAGGTGGAGGAGCGGATCCCGGCGGCACGCGCCGTACCGGCGGCCGTCATCCCCAATGCCGTGCCCTCCGTCGTGCGGCCCCGCGGGACCGTCGGCGGGGAACTTGTCACCGTCGGCGCGCTGCAGCCCCGAAAAAATCTCGGCTACTTGTTCGAGGTGCTGGCGGTGGCCGCGCGGCGGGGCCACCGCTACTCGCTGACTGTCATCGGTGACGGCCCGGATCGGGGAACGCTGGAGCGTCGGGCCCGGCAGCTCGAGGTGGCGGGTCAGGTCGATTTCGTCGGTTATCAGCGCGATCCCCGCGCCCTGGTCGCCACGCATCGGTTGTATTGCCACACCGCGACCATGGAGAGTTTCGGGATCGCGCTGCTGGAGGCCATGGCGGAGGGGGTGCCGGTGGTCGCCGGGCGCGTCGGGGGCATTCCGGAATTCCTGCAGCCGGGCCGGGTCGGCGAATTCTGGGCGTTGGACGACACCGCCGCCGCGGCCGACGTCCTGATCGGGCTGATGGAGAATCCGCAGGCGCTGGCCGCGATGGGCGCGAACGCGGCGGCGCTGGCGGCGGAATTCAGCCCGGAAGCGCTGGGGACGAGGCTGCTGGCTTTCCTGGACTCGCCTCACCCCGCGGGGAGAACCAGTGGGTCAGATCCCGGTCGAGCAGCGTCGCCAACGAGTCGATCTCGGCGCGGAAGTCCTCGATAAGTTCGCCGCGGTGCCCCGGGTCGAACACCAGCGGCCGCAGGTTGGCGTTGCCGATCCGCGTCTTGATCCGCTCGCGCACGGCCGGCACCGGGAGCAGCCAACCGAGCTTGAACCGATGCCGAACGCCGTAGGCGAGCCAGTTCACGAACGCGCTGCGCGGCACCCCGCTGGCGTTGACCCGTTCCTCGGTGTCCGGCCGGAAGCCTGCGCTGGGCACGTCGAGGAGCCCGCACATCTCGTGCAGGACCTCCAGCGGACGCGCCTGCAGGTCGTCATAGAGCCACACGCCGACGTTGGCCCGACCCAGTTGCGCGAACGCCGTGCGCAGTCCCTCGGTGTAGTAACCGGAGCCGCGGTAGGCCCACAGTGGCTCCCAGCCCGCCTCGATCCGCTGGTGCTCGGCCGCGAGCGCATCCGGAAAGTTCAGCTTCTCCCGAGCGTCGCGCACCAGATGGGACCAGGCCGAGAAGGCCCGGTCGGCCGGGTTGCGCAGCAACACGATGGCCTTCACCCCCGGGCCGAGGGTGGCGCGCATCCGGGCGAACGAATCGGGCCGAGAAAGGTAGACGACGCTGGCCTCACCCACAGCGCGGCAGGGGCCGACGTCCCGGAACAGCCCCCGGTAGGAGGGCAGGTCGCTGATCACCATGCGGTTGAGCAGTTCGTCGCCGGGCCCGCGGAAGCGCGGCGGGTCGTCCTGGAACGCGAAATAGGAGCATTCCTTGTGGGTGGGCAGAAAGATGTCGGGATGCCGACTCAGTCGCGAGGCGGCAAAACTCGTCCCGGCCTTCGCCGCACCCGCGATCACGAAATTCGGCAACCGGTGGGTCTCAGCTACCACTGTCGGCCTCCTCGACCGTCACCGCGATGCCGCTCGCGAGGCTGCGCGAGGTGGCCAGCGTGGCTCGCGTCGTCGAGATCAACGAGCCCAACGGGATCGGCATGGGCCCGCCGGTGCACACCGACCGCAGGAATGCCGAAACCTGGGCGCGCTGCCCTTTGTCCTGCCCGCGCGGCAACCGGCCGGAACTCCACCGCTGCGGTCCGTGCACGGCTGCTCGACGGAAGTCGGTCAGGCGCAGCAGCTTGGAGTCGGCGAGCAGCTCCAGGTTCTCCTTGCCCGCGCTCGGCGCGCCGGAGGTCGCGTAAGTGATCGTGGCCACCGACCCGTCGTCCCAGCGCACGGTGATCTGCAGATCGGCTGCCTGCGCAGTGGCGGTGGCGAACACCGACCGGGGCCGTGCCCCGAGCAGCCAGGCGAGGGTGTCCAGGAAGTGGCCGCCCTCCCCCTCGAAGCGGGTGCCCTCGGCCTCGGCGTCGGCGTACCAACTGTCGGCGGGCAACCGGCCGGCGTTCACCAGGTATCGCGCGGTGGCCGGGCCCGAACGCGACCCGAAGGCCTCCCGTGCCTCGACCAACAGCGGCGCGAAGCGACGGTTGAACCCGACATGCAGCCGGTCGTTGCCGGAGTCCCGCACCGCGTCCAGCACCTGCGAAATCTGATTCTCCGTCAGAGCCAGTGGTTTCTCCACGAACACTGCCTTGCCGGCCCGCAGCGCTTGCGCCACCAGATCGGCATGCGAGCGGTGCCGTGTCACCACGAACACCGCGGCCACGGTGTCGTCCTCCAGCACCGCGGCGGGGTCGGTGGCGGCCCGGGCGAAGCCGAATTTCTCCACTGCGTTCCTCGCGGAGAGGGCGGAGTTGGTGACCACGGTCGCCAGGTCGATGTCGGCCCGTCCGCGCAGGTGCGGCAGCAGCATGGATCCCGCATAGTTACCGGCGCCGATGAACCCGATCCGCAGCGGTCGGGGGGCCGGGGGGCGCCGCGACGAGGTGCCCGGCAGGGGCGAGGGCGCGATTGTCGTTTCGGGGGCCTCGACGCGCGCCGGGTCGACTTCGGGGTAGCGGAAGAGCACCGCGACCGACCGCAGCCCGCCCTCCTGCAGCGATCGGTAGGTACCCACGGCGTCGTCGAACTCGGCGACGTGCGAGATCAGCGGTGCCACGTCGAGCCGTTGCCGGCCCAGCAGGTCGACGAAGCACTCCATGTTCCGCCGCTCGGTCCATCTGACGTACTCCGCGGGGTAGTCGCGGCCCTCCATTTCGTAGCGCGGGTCATAACGACCCGGGCCGTAGGAGCGGGAGAAGCGGACGTCGAGTTCCTTTTCGTAGCAGGCGTTCCAGGGGAAGTTCATCGTGCACTTGCCGATGTCCACGATCCGGCCGCGGCTGCGCACCGCACGGACCGCCAGCGCCACCGGCGCGTCGTCCCGCGCGCCCGCGGTGATCAGGACGTGGTCGACCCCTCGGCCGCCGGTCGCCTCGGCGATCAGCGAGTCCAGCGCCGAACTCGGCGCGGCGGCCGCGATGGCCCCGACCCGCTGCGCCAACGCGCATCGGGACGCGTCCAGGTCCGCCCCGAGAACGCGCAGACCCGCGGCTGCGCACAGTTGCACCGCGAGCTGACCGATCAGGCCCAGACCGATGACCAGCACGCTTTCCCCGAGGGCCGGTTCCGCCTGCCGCAGGCCCTGCATGGCGATCGCGCCGACGGTGGCGAAGGCGGCATGAGGGTCGGCGACGGTGTCCGGTACCCGCACGAACAGGTTGCGCGGCACCCAGTTGTACTCGGCGTGCAACGCCTGCTCGTTGCCCGCGGCGGCGACCCGATCCCCGACGGTGACATCGGCGACGCCGTCGCCCACCGCGGTGACCGTGCCGGCCAGCGAGTACCCCAGCGGCGTCCACGAGTCGAGTTTGTTCATCACCTTCTGGTAGGTGGCGACCGGCCCGGTCGACGCCACGGTGGCCAGCACCTTGGCGACCTGGTCGGGGCGGGCCCGGGCCTTGCCGACCAGCGACATGGCGGCCTCGTCGACCTTCATCAGTTCGGTGCCGGTGGAGATGAGCGAGTACGAGGTGCGCACCAGCACTCCGCCGGGACGACAGGCGGGCACGGGTGTGTCGATCAGTGCGAGTTCACCGGTGCGGTAGTTCTGCACGACCTGTTTCACTCAACCCACCTTCACCGGTTCGGACGTGGACGAGGTTGATCCGTTCGCGGGCGCGGCGCCGGCGCCCAGCGCACCGCGGTACCAGTACTCCAACGTGAGGATGTGCCAGAGCTGTTTGGCGCGGTCCTGAACGCCGGCGGCGTCCTGTGCCATCAGCGCGGTGATCGCTTCGGTGCGTATCAGGCCGGCGGACACCAGGGCGCCGTCGTGGGCAACCTCGCGCATCAGCGGCGCCAGGTCGCGGCTCATCCAGGCACGCAGCGGCGCACTGAACAGGCCTTTGGGGCGATCGATGATCTCGGCGGGCAGGACCCCGGCGGCGGCCTGTTTGAGCACGATCTTGCCGCGCCGGCCGGCGATCTTGCGGTGGCCGGGGAAGGAGAACGCGGCCTTGACCACCTCGACGTCCACGAAGGGCACCCGGACCTCGGTGGAGGCGGCCATGCTGGCCCGGTCGGTGTAGGTCAGGTTCAGGCCCGGCAGGAACAGGCGCGCATCGGCCAGACACATCCGGTTCACGTGGTCGTCCAACCGTTGGTCGTCGTACACCGCGGCGTGCTCGTCGAGCACGTCGTGCACCAGTGGCGCCAGGTCGGGGTCCAGGGCCGCGCACAGCTCGGCGCCGTCATAGAGGGTGTAGCTGCGTCGGAATGCCGTCTGTTCGTCGCATTCGGCGAAGGACAGAAATCGCTTGGCGAATCGCACGGATCGGTAGCCACGGGTGCGTCCGGACACCGGCAGCCGCTCCACGACGGACCCGATCGAGCGTCGCAGCGGGTGCGGCAGGTGTTGGTAGCGCAACGCGAGCAGGTTCGCGGCGTGCTTGCGGTATCCGCCGAACAACTCGTCGGCGCCCATGCCGGACAGCAACACCTTGATGCCGGCGTCGCGGGCTGCCGAGCAGATCAGGAACTTGTTGATGGCCGCCGGATCGCCGATCGGTTCATCGAGGGTGTGCACCATCCGCGGGAGTTCTTCGGTGATGTGCGGGGCGATCTCGATCTCGTGCAGGCGCACGCCGAACTGCCGGGCGACCCGGCGGGCGTACCGCAGGTCGTCGGGCATCGCCTCCCATTTGGCGTCCGCGTCACGGAACGCGATCGTCCAGGCCTGCAGGCCCGGCCGCTCACGGGCGGCAAGCGCGGTGAGGTAACTGGAGTCCAGCCCACCGGACAGGAATGCGCCGACCTCAACGTCGGCCAGCAGGTGCCGGCGGGTGGAGTCGGCGATGACCTCGGCCAGGTCCGGTTGGGGACCCTCGGCGGCAGCCGCCGCGACCTCGGCCACCGACCAGTACCGCCCGTGCACCACGCGGCCGTCGGGTGCGATGCGCAGCCAGCAACCCGGTTGCAGCTTGTGCACCCCCACGAACGCGCACCGCGAATCCGGAACCCAGTAGTACAACAGCGAGGCAACCATCGCCCCGGCGTCGATGCGCAGCGAGGGACCCAGCGCCGCGACGATTGCCTTCAGTTCCGACGCGAACAGCACACCGGATCCTCGGGGCACCCAGAACAGCGGCTTGATACCGAGTTGGTCGCGGACCAGCGTCACCTCCCCGGTGCGCT
The DNA here is from genome assembly GCA_036493475.1 of Sporichthyaceae bacterium. NCBI lineage: Bacteria > Bacillati > Actinomycetota > Actinomycetes > Sporichthyales > Sporichthyaceae > Sporichthyaceae bacterium. Next base: position 19,216 of record DASXPS010000002.1, read on the forward strand.
GATCGTGCACGGCGAACGCGAACATGCCGCGCAGCCGCGGCAAACAGTCCGTGCCCCAACGCCGCCAGGCCTCCAGCAACACCTCGGTATCGGACGAGCCGCGGAACCGAACGCCGGCGGAGATCAACTCCCGCCGCAGTTCCGGTGAGTTGTACAGCTCCCCGTTATAGGTCAGCGCGAGGCCGTCCCGGTCCATCGGCTGTGCGCCGGTCGGCGACAGATCGAGGATGGACAGCCGGCGATGGCGCAGTTCCACGCCATCACGGCTGTAGCTGCCCGCGCCGTCGGGACCACGATGACCCAGCACGGCAATGACTCGATCAGCAACTGAGGCACCGTCAGGCCAGCCGACGGTACCGGCGATCCCGCACATCAGGCGGGCATCTGGTCACGCGGCGCCCCGGGGGCGCCGACCAGCTCCCGGTACAGCTCGACGTACGCCGGCGCCTGGCACCGCCAGGCCAGGACCTCCTCGATCCGAACCCGGCCCGCCTGTCCCATCTCCTTGCGCCGGGGCTCGTCGTCCAGCAGGGCGAGGACCGCCTCACCGAAGTCCTCCGTACTGTTCGGCCGGGCGTATACGGCGGCGTCCTGCGCGGACACCTTGGTCTCCACCAGGTCGAAGGCCACCACGGGGAGTTCGTGCGCCATGTACTCCATCGTCTTGTTCATGGTCGACACGTCGTTGAGTGGATTGCGCGGATCGGGCGACAGCCCGACGTCCGCGGCGGACAGGATCCGCCGGACCTCCGCGTCGGGGACCCGCCCGGTGAAGGTCACCGCCGATTCCAGCTGCAGCGTTCTGGTCAGCGCGCGCAGGCTCGGGGCGGCGTCCCCGTCCCCGATGAGGATGAGCGCCACATCGTGTCGGCCCCGGGTGTGCACGATGTGATGCATGGCCTGCAGGGCGAGGTCCACCCCGTCCTGAGGGCCCATCACTCCGAGGTAGGCCAACAGATATTGATGTCCCGCCCGGACGGAAGGGTCGACCGTTCCGCGATGCATCCGGGTGGGGTCCGGCCCGGTCCGCACCACCGCCACGTGGTCTCCTCGTTTGCCGCCACGCTCGAGTGCTTTGCGGCGATAGGACTCGTTGGTCGAGACCACGCGGTCGGCCGCCAGGTAGGTCAGCCGTTCGGTGGCCAACAGCGCCCGCCGGATCGCGTCGGAGCCGTCGGGGAAGCGCGATTGATACAGCTCCGGGCAGAGGTCGTGCTGGTCGAAAACGATTTTGACCCGCCGCAGCAACTTGAACGGGACCGCCGCCACCCACAGCACGTCGGGTGGGTTGCACAATTGCACCGCGCGGAACGGCTCGCGCCGCCACACCCGCAGCAGGCCGAGGAAGGTGGCCAGGATCGACCAGGCGTACTCGGCCACGAACAGCATCTGACGGGTGATCGGCGGGAACGGCCGGTACTTGTACAGATGCACGCCCTCGATCTCCTGGTGGGCCGGGTCCCCCGGTGCCTTCGGGCACACCACCGAGACCTCGAACCCTGCCTCGCGCAGCGCCCGGCATTCCAGCCAGACCCGACGGTCGAAGGGGACCGGAAGGTTCTGCACGACGATGCACACGTGCGCGCCGCCGCGCCGCTTCACCACCCGATGCCCTCGTAGCCGGGGAGCGCCTCGATCCGCGGGCCCAGGCGTCCGTTGAGGTCGAACACACATCCCGCGCCGGCGGCGGCGACCGCCCCCAACCCGGCCGGGTCGGCGTTGGACACGATGATCACCGAACACCCGTCCACCGCCTCGGCCGGTGAGTCGTAGAGCACCCGGTGCAGATGCGGCAGTCGCGCTTCCACCTGGCGCAGGTTCGCGCCGGTCAACCGCCGCGGGTTGACCACCGGGTCGTGGATGCGCAGCTCGAGGCCCTTGCCGATGAGCAGCTCGGCCAGCGCGACGTTCGGGCTCTCCCGCAGGTCGTCGGTCGCCGCCTTGAACGACAGCCCCAGCAACGCGACCCGTCGGTTGTGCCCGAGTTCCTCGACCCGCCGGACCACCCGCTCGGCGAGATCGCGCACCAGGTGATCGTTGGAGGCCAACACGGCATCCAGCACGGGCAGGTCGGTGGATGTGCTGCGGGCCAGGTACATCAGGCTTCGCACATCCTTCGGCAGGCAGGAGCCACCGAAAGCGAAGCCGGGCCGCAGATAGGCCGGCGACACGTTCAGCACGGTGTCCTTGACGAAGAGCTCCATCACCTGACGGGCGTCCACACCGAGGCGGCGATAGAGGCTCGCCAGTTCGTTGGCGAAGGCGACTTTGAGTGCGTGGAAGGCGTTGCAGCTGTACTTGAGCCCCTCGGCGACGCCGAGCGGAACGTGGTAGGTGTCGCAGGGCAGGAAATGGAACAGCTCCCGCACCGCGGCGGCGGCGGCTTCCTCACCGCCAACGACCAGGAACGGTGGGTCGAAGAAGTCGGCGACGCCGGAACCCTCGCGCAGGAACTCCGGGCAAGAGGCCACGTGCAGGTCGGCGCCCAGCGTGCGTCCGGAGCGCTGCGTGAGCAGCGGCGCCACCACGTCGGAGATGGTGCCCGGCGGCACTGTCGAGCGGATCACCACGGTGTGCGGCCGCGACCGTCCGCGCAGCGCCTCCCCGACCTCGCCGACGGCCCGACTCAGCTGCGCGAGATCGGTGCTGCCGTCGATCGCCGACGGCGTACCGACGCACACTACGGTGATGTCCGCATCTGCCACCGCATCGGCCGCGACGGTGGATGCGCGCAGCCGGTCGGATTCCACGGCCAGGGCCACGATTGCGTCCAACCGGGGCTCGATCACCGGTGGTCGACCGTCGGCCAACGCGTTCACCTTGCCCGCGTCGACGTCGACGCCGATGACCCGATGACCCTTCACCGCGAGGCACGCGGCGGTCACCGTTCCGACATAGCCCAGCCCGAGCACCGCGATGTTCATGGCCATCAGTACGCCCCTCCGCCTCGTACCACCGTGGCCACGGTTCGGCACATGATCAGCAGATCCATGATTGGTGACCAGTTCTCCACGTAGCGGACGTCGAGCCGGACCGTGTCCTCCCAGGACAGGTCGCTGCGGCCGCTGACCTGCCACAGGCCGGTCATGCCCGGCTTGACGTGCAGCCGACGGCCGGCACTGCGGTCGTAGGTCTGTACCTCACGCAGCAGCGGTGGACGTGGCCCGACCAACGACATCGACCCACCCAACACGTTGAACAGTTGCGGCAGCTCGTCCAACGAATGTCGGCGCAACCAGCGGCCGACCGGCGTCACCCGCGGGTCGTCGACAATCTTGAACAGCGGGCCGGCTCCTTGATTGCGTGCCAGCAACGCGTCCTGACAACGGTCGGCACCCACCACCATCGTGCGGAACTTCAACATCGGGAACGTGGTGCCGGCCCGCCCCACCCGCTCCTGGCGGTAGAACACGGGGCCACCACTGCGTCGTACCGCGATCGCGATGCCCAGCAACAGCGGCGAGAGCAGCACAAGCAGCAGCGTCGCTCCGATCAGATCGGTGGCCTGCTTGATCAACCGTCGCACGCCGGTGAGGGTGGGTTCGGTCAGCCGCAACAGGGGGAAGCCGTCAACGGAGTCGATGCGCAACCTCGAGCCCATCAGCGCCATCAGCCCGGGGTCGACGACCACCTCGGCGTTGCTGCCCTCCAGGTCCCAGGCGAGTTCCTGCAGCCGCGCATTGGTCCAACTCGGGTCGGGCGCGATCGCGACCACGTGGTAGCCGAACTCCCACACTGCATCGACCATGCCGTCGTGATCGCAGATCACCGGCACTTCCCCCACCTGCATCGGCAGGTCGCCCTGCTCCCCGCGGGGCACACACACTCCGGTCACCAGCCAACCGTCCTGCGGGGCGCGGCGGGTGCGCTGCACCAGCTCCTCCACCGCGGCGGGTGTGCCGACAGCGATCACGTTGCGCATGCACAGCCCACGGCTGCGGTATCGGCGCAACTGGCGGCGCAGCAGCGCCCGACCGGCCACCGCCAGCACCAGCGCGACCGGCGTGACCCCGAACGCGTACGGACGCAGGGAAGGCTCCTTCAGTGCCAATCCGGCCACGCCGACCAGCAACGCCAGCCACAGGAAGCCACGGAACACCCGGGTGTACTCGTCCGGTCCGCGACCGAGTTCCGCGGCGTCCCAGGCGCGCACCGTGCGCAGGGTCAGCACCGCCGCGGCGAACTCCAGGGCCACGAACTGGGCGTGCGCCTGCGTCGACGGGGCCCGCGCGCCCCATACCTGGTGCATCAGTTCGGACAGGCCGATCGCGAGCAGATCGCTCGCGATCACCGCTTTGCGGTACCGCTGCTCCCACGCGGGTCTGGCCACCGAGACCCGCACCGAAACCTGGGTCCGCAGGTGCTCCACGGACGGCTGACGCAGCCGTGGTGGACGGGCTTCGTGCGGACGGGCTTCGTACCGCGGCGATGCCGTGCTGCGGTAGGTGATCGAGGTCCCGAGCCCGGCGATCTGAGCCACCACGCCGCCCTTTCCGTCGTTCTGCTGCGCGCTCACCAACGCATGCACCTAAAGCTGTACGTTTCCTTGAAAGGTGCTTGCGGTAACGCTGAAAACAACTTGGGATCTTGCTGGCAATAGCGCGTGATCAACCTTGATCCCAGCGGGGTGCTGCCCAAGATCCAGCGCCGCAAACAGTGGGTAAACGCTCTTTTTTGCCGGCAAACGAGCGGTCCGGCTTGCGCGCGAATTCGGGGCGGCGCGGCGGCTGTTAATTCTTTGTGTCCGCCGCCCTAACGACACTGGAAGTAACGTGAAGTCAGCGGCCGAGTACGCAACGCAGTTAAGTTTCGGCCGGGTAGTCGGGGCAAGCATGCGCTTGACTTGGGAAGCCCTGTGACCCGAGGCTTCGAGGATGCTCGATCAGGAACAATCAACGACCTGGCTGTCAGGCCTGCACCGACTGAACGGCGTGATCCACGCCCACGGGCAGCCACTGATCGGAAATTTGTGCTACCTGCATAAACAAGAGGATTACCTGCGCAGCGAGCCTGCTCCCGATTTCCGGGAAAAGCGCGCGCGATTTCGTGAGGCGGTTGTCAAACGCCGACGAATGCTCGAGATAGGCGTGAATGGCGGGCATTCGGCATACGTGGCCCTCACCGCCAACCCTGATCTGGAATTTCATGGCATCGACATCTGCGAGCACGTTTACGTCCAGTCAGCCGTAGACCATCTCGCGGACCAGTTTCCGGGCCGGGTCCACTTTTATCGCGGGAGCTGTTTGGACCTCATGCCCCGGTTGGCAAAGCAGGGCGAAAAATTCGATGTATTCCACATCGACGGCGCCAAACACACCTACCTCAGCGACCTCTACTGGGCGAGCCGAATGATCTCCGGAACGTCCGCGGCACTGATCATGGACGACACCGAGCAGGACGCGCTGTCCATCGTTTGGAAGGTCTGCACCCGGCTCGGGGTGATCGAGGCGGGACCCGCGAGAGCGGACGGCGCGCGACACAGCAGCGAGGTCGGGACACTGCGCCGACTCCCGCGCTGGAAGCAGTGGCTACTGCGCTGCCTGGTGGTCGGGGCGGCGGCGTGGGTGCGGGTGAGAAACACCGTGCGCAAGGTCCGAAGCTCTCGACAGGGCTGACCACGATGCCGGCGTGGTGGACCACCCGGGTACCGACCGTGCTCCTCGCCGCGTCGCTGAGTGCGGGATGCGCGCCCACAACGCCACGTGCGGCGGCCTCACCGTCGTCGTCGCCGTTGGCCAGGACCGACGCGGCACGCGGTGCCGTGGGGGATCGACCGGCAGTCTGCGACCACCCTCCCGCCGGGCCGCCGAGTTTGCCGGCCGGGGCAGTGAGCGTGGACCCCGCTGTCGTCGGCGACCTCCCGACCAAGACGCGCGCCAATCCGGCAGGCACCACGTTCTGGCTCGCCCCCGGCGTCCACTCGCTGGGTGGCGGCCCTTTCGCACAGGTGATCCCGAAGGACGGCGACGTCTTCCTTGGCGCACCGGGGGCGGTGCTGGACGGTCACGGAATCACCCGGTACGCGTTCACTCAGCACGCCGGTGACGTCACGATCCGGTACCTGACGGTGCGGGGCTTTGTTCCGCCGCGCAACGAGGGCGTGGTCAATCACGACTCCGGGAACGGCTGGGTCATCCGCGACAACGCGATCAGGGGCAACCGCGGCGCGGCCTTGATGGCGGGCGCGAACCAACAGGTGGTCGGCAACTGCCTCGCCGACAACGGCCAGTACGGAATGAACGCATATCAGGCGGCCGGCGGCATCACGAATCTTCTCGTCCAGGGCAATGAGATCGTCGGCAACGACGCCGATGATCTTGAGGCGACCCAGCCCGGATGCGGTTGCTCCGCGGGCATCAAGTTCTGGGCGGTCTCCGGTGCCGACGTGCGCGACAACTGGGTGCACGGCAACCGGTCGGCCGGTCTCTGGGCGGACACCAACAACAACGATTTCTTGATCGAGAACAACTGGATCGAGGACAACGACAGCGAAGCGGTGACCTACGAGATCAGTTACAACCTGGTCCTGCGCAACAACACGATCCGCCACAACACGGTGCGCAAGGGCACGTCCTTCGCCATCCGCAAGGACGACTTCCCGGTGGCCGCGGTTTACCTCAACGCCTCCGGCGGTGAACCGCGGGTCCCCGCCCGCACCGATCGCGTCGAGATCTACGGCAATCTCTTCGACCGCAACTGGGCCGGAATCACTGCGTTCGAGGACGCCAACCGCTTCTGCAACAGTCCGGTCAATACCTCCCGGGGCGCCTGCACCCGGGTGGGTCCCACGCGGGCCGACTGTGTCCAGCCGGGCATTTCCTCCGAGCCGTTGCTCAGCGATTGTCGATGGAAGACCCAGCGAGTCGCGGTGCACGACAACTTGTTCGTTTTCGACCCATCGGCGGTCGGCTGTCCGAACGGGTTGTGCGGCTGGATGGCGCTGCTGGCCAACACCGGGACGAAGCCGGATTGGTCGCCGTACAAGGGTTCGACGGTCTCCGACGCGGTCACCTTCCGCCAGGACAACGTCTGGTCGCACAACACCTACCGCGGGCCCTGGCGGTTCGTGGTGCACGACACCACGCGGCGGGTGGACTTCGACGGGTGGCGGGATGGCCCCTACCGGCAGGACACCGGTTCGACGTCGTGAGTGACGTTCACACCGGGCGGCGCGGCGGTGGCCACCCGAATCTCGGCCTCGAGGTCCCACCACCAGAAGACCGACGCGATCGCGGTGGCCACCACCACCCCCCACACCGTGCCCTGCACCCCGGACAGCGCCGCGCCGACCACCCCGAAGATCAGCGTCAGCGCGCTGGTCACCAGCTGCGCCCGCAAGCTGCGTCGCGCCGCGCCGAGGGCGCGCAGTCCCACGCGGGCCGCGGCGGCCGGCTGGTTCACCACGAAGATCAGGGTGGTCGGCAGGATCAACGGCCGGGTGCTAGCCCACAGCGGACCCAGCACCGCTCGACCCGCCGCGGTCGGCAGCAGCAGCAGAAACAGTCCCCAGCCCACCACCAGCACGATCTTGCCCGCGGCGAACGAGACGCAGAACCTTCGCACCCGCTGCGGGCGGGTGGCCACGGTGCGCACCGCCTCGGCGATGCCGAACAGCGTCAGCCCCGTCAACCACACGGTCAACGGGCCGAACAACAGGTTGGCGCCGCGCACGCTGCCGAGCGCACCGAAGCCCATGACCGCCGAACGTCCATAGCTCAACAGCTGCACCGACCCGGCCTGCGTCACGTTCTCCGGCAGGTAGCGCGCGTTCAGCTCGCGGTGGGCGCCGAGCCAACCCCGCACGGCGGCCGGTCGCGGGCAGAACGCCGCCTGGACGATGCCCGCCGTGGCGGCGACCAGAGCGGCGATACCCCAGGCCAACAGGAAGGCGCTCGGACTGCCGGCCCGCCCGGCCGGGAACAGCAGGGGGACGACCACCACGCAGCTGATCAAGTCGTTGACGAACGCCTTCTTACCGGCTCCGACGGCGATGAAGCTGATTCGCCAGGCGTCCTGCACCAGCACGCCCGGCAGCACCACCCCGAGCGCGAGCATGGCGTGACCGAGCAGGCCACCCAGGGCGAGTCCGGCGACCGCGCACAGACCGCCGACCCCGACCCCGACAGCCAGTGCCGTGGCCAGAGCGGCGGAGGTGGCCCGGCGCCACGGCGCCTGCGCCACCCCGGAGTAACGCACCGTCAGAGGGTCGGTCGACAGGCCGCGGGACATGGCCAGGGCAACGCCGTAGGTCACCCAGGCGGTGCTGAACACGCCGAAGCCGGCGGCACCGCACTGGTGCGCGGCGGGAATCCCGACCAGGAAACTGTTCAGGCTCGACATCGCCTGGTCGGCGACGGCCCAACTCATCCGCCCCCGCATGCCTGTTCGGGCGGGGGCGGGCGTCGGCGAGGAGACCGCGGTCACGGCCGCAGGCGGCGTCACTGCTCGGCGCGCCAGTAGGCCGCCCAGCAGTGGGGGCTGACCCGTTGATCCTCCGGCGGGAGGACCTGCCAGTCTTCGTACAGCTGCTCCAGGATTTCTTTCCAGCGCACCGGCGCCGGCCGCTTGACCCCTTCGAAGCTGATGTCCTGCCCGGTGCCGAAGTATTCGACGGGAACGTGCCAGTGAGCGGTCACCACGCTGACCCCGGCGCGCTCGGTCCGCCGGTCCCCCGCACCGCGGGCGACGCGGTTCAGTCGCCTGCTCAACCTCGTCGGCGACAACACCACCCGCGGCACGATCGTCTTCCAGGTGGGCCGCGAGGAGGTGAAGCTGGCCGCGTGCAGGCGGCGCAGGAACGACGTGCGTCGGATGTACCACCACGAGGCGAGCGCGCTGTCCGGGACGGCGTCCACCGGGAACAGATCGATGAACACGCCGAGGTCCACGTTCTTCGCCACGTCGGCGAAGTGCACCGTGCGGGCGTCCCAGAGCTTGCCCGCGCGGAACGGCCAGGTGGTGTCCAGTTCCGCGCAACCGAACCGCAGCGTGTCCGCGGGCGGGGAAGTGCCGAAGGCGCGGGCGAAACGCTCGTAATCGGCGCGCGGGAGCATGAGGTCGATGTCATCGTCCCACGGGATGTAGCCGCCGTGTCGGGCCGCGCCGAGCAACGTGCCGTAGGCGAGGTAGTAGCGAATGTCGTGGGCGGCGCAGAAGCGGTCGAAGGTGTCGAGGAGGTTCAACTGGATCGTTCGCACATCGGCCACAGACAGCCTGTTCCGGCGCCCCATCACGGTGTCGTAGCCGGCGTCCGGCTCGAACAAGGCCTCTGCACTCATACGGAAGCCCCCCGCTGCCCGCGGATGGCGGCACGGTAACCGGTGACCAGTCGGTCGAGGCCGACCTGCTCGGTGAAATCGCACAGGTATCGAGCCCGGGCTGCGGCACCGAGGCGCAGCGAGGTCGCGGGATCGGCGAGCGCGGCGAGCGCGGCCGCCAACTCGTCCGCGTCACCCGGAGTGTGCAACACGCCTGATATACCGTCAGATATCAGCTCCACCAGGGATCCGTGCGCTGCTCCCACCGCGGGAACCCCGGCGGCCATCGCCTCGACCACCACCAGCCCGAACGCCTCCGGCCAGACCGAGGGCACCACCACCGCGCGCGCGGCGGCGATCAGCCGTTCGCAGTCGACCCGGTCGCGCAGCCCCAGATACTCGACGTCGTCGCGACCCTGCGCCCACGCCGACACCGCGCCGGCCAGATCCCCGGTCCCGGCAATGCGTAAGGGCGTCGCCCGGCGGGCCGACTCCGGTAGTCGGTCCCATGCGGACATCAACAACGCCACGCCCTTCTCGTCGTTGAGCCGGCCCAGATAGAGCAGGTACTCCCCGGCTCCGGTGCGACGGATGGCGGGTTCGGCAACGAAGTTGTGCTTGACCATCAGGCGTTCGGCAGGCATCCCGGCGGCGATCAGGGCCCGCCGTTGTGCCGCGGAGATGCAGAAGAACGTCTCCACGCCGTGCCACCAGCGCCGCCGATTGGCCACCATGGCCACCGTGAGCGGGATGGTCGCCGCTCGGGATCCTCGGTAGCAGCCGTGTCGCAGGGACGGCCAGGGCACCCGCCCCACACAGTCGTCGCACACCCGCCCGTCGCGGTAGAGGGTTCCTGAGGGACACACCAACCGGAAGTTGTGCAACGTCGCCACCACCGGCACGCCGGCGGAATTCGCGGCCCGAATCGCCGACGCGGTCACCATCGGGAACGTGTTGTGCAGGTGCACGACGTCGGGGGAAAACGTGGCGATCCGGCGCGCGAGTGCGTCACCCGCGCGCCGGGATCCGGGGATCTCGGCGATCACCCGGGCCTGCTGCAGCCGCGTCATTGCCACGATGTCGTCGCTTCGCCGCACCAGTGTCTCGACCCGGTGGCCATGAGCCCGCAACAGCGCGACCTCTTGGTCGAACACGCGGTCCTCCCCGCTGGGCTGCCCGGTGCGGTAGCGGTTGTGCGCCACCAGCACCCGCAGCGACCCGGTCATGGATGTGCCCCACGTGGGTCGTGCACCAGCGCGGCGGCCAGCACGGCCAGCAGTAAGTACGGGCTGGCGTCCGCGAAGCCGGTCTCGGTGTAGGACACCACGGCGAGGTAGCTGACCAGGAACGCCGCGACCGTTCGGCCCGGCGAGGGGCGCGCCGAGATCACCGCGAACAGCAGCACGACGAAGATGCCGATGAAGATCGCCAGACCGATGTAGCCCTGCTCGTGGTAGACGGAGAGCCAGGCGTCGTCGATGGGTCGCCCGTGGAATGACTTGTCCGACAGCCCGTGTCCGAACGTCCGCTGCTCCAGCGTGCGCGGTTGGTCGAGCAAATTGGTCCACACCACGGTGCGGCCGGAGAGCTGGGAGAAGCCCTGGGTGCTCTGGCCGCGCTGCAGCCAGGCGAGCACGAACGGAGCTGCCAGGACGGCGCCCACCGCCCCCAGCGCGGCCATCCCGGCGAGGAACCGGCCGGCGCGCCGGTTGCTCAGTACGGACGTGCCCGCCGCCACGGTCAGCGCGATGAGCAGCGCGAAGATCGCAGTGCGCGAGTGGGCCAGCATCAGCATGATCAGCGAGCCGGGCAGGATCATGCGTAGCGTCCGCCCGGAGACCTGACCGGCCAGCCACATCGCGACCAACAACCCGGTGCCGATCGCGGTGAACTCGGAGACCTCCGAGGCCGGCATCGGCCAGAGCGTTCCGACCAGCCGCGGTCGCAACGAGCGCCCACCCGAGGCGAACACACCCAGGATCACCAATGCCTGCACGGCCAGACAGGCGCGGATGTGGGCCCGGACCAGGGCCAACGGCTCCCGCCAGGCCGGCGATAACAGCCAGAGGGTGGCGACGAACAGCCCGAGCCGGGTGCACCGCCACAGCGATCCGGGACCCGCTTCCAGCCGCACGCTCGAGGCCAACGCGGCGATCGCCAGCAGGGTGAACAGGGTGAGCACCAGGTTCGGTCGGATCAGCAGCCGGGAATTCCAGGCGACCACGAAGCCGAACGCCACCAGCAGTGCGGCCATCGCGACCGCCTTGCCCAGCTGGACGGGGATCGGCAACAGCCCGCCGCCGAAGTACGGCGTGGTGTTGATCAGCAGCAGCGTCCAGATCACCGCGGGGGTGTCGGACGTGATCGCGGCGCGCACCGCCGCCACGCGTTCGAGCGGCGGGGCCGCCGTTACCGCTGCGGTCATCCCGGCGACCCGTCGGATTGCAGGACCAGCCAGAGGTGCCAACCCAGCCGACCGGCCCCGGGCATCCCGTGCACCGGCAGCGGCGGGGCGTGCATGTAGTCCTGCCAGGACCGCACCAGCCGGAATCCGGGAAAGTCGCGACGCACCTCGGGCAACGAGTACACCCGCGCGAAGGGATTGAGCGGGCCGTCGGTGTTGCGGTGGGTGAAGTTGTCCAGCCGCAGATAAGAGCGCAATCCGACGGCCTCGGCGTTGTCCAGATGCCCGCGCAGTGTCGACGTGCGACGAACCGCGGGCACCCGCCGCAGCGGGTACGCGGCGGCCAACAACGCCCGGCGCACCAGACGGATGCTCACCTGAAAGTTCAGCGACCGGCGGGCGTACAGCATCATCACCAGCAGGCCGTCCGGGCGCAGCACTCGTCGGATCTCCGCGGCCGCCGTGGTGATCTCCGGTACGTGGTGCAGCACCCCGTGGCTGAACACGATGTCGAACTCCCGATCCGGCCACGGGATCGACAGCACGCTGCCCTGCTTGATCTCACCGTGCGGCAGATCCCGCAGTTCCAGCCGCGCCCGGACCCGACGCACCGCCTCGTCGGTGAGGTCGAGCCCGGACCAGTGCCCGCCCCGGCGAATGATCTGCTCGGACTCCGCACCCTGGCCCAGGCCGATCTCCAGCACCCGGCGACCGGCCCATTCGACGCTGTCCAGGCACGCCGGGATGTGCCCCTCCTGCCGGTAGCGCCAGGCGTCGTACGCGGCGAAGAAGCGTTCGAGGTCGCCGTGGTGGGCCTGCTCCAGGCCGCCGACGAGTCCGTCACCGCAGGGATGGGCTTGCCAGAAGTCCTGGATGGACGACTCGTTCATCTCACCACCGCCACTTCAGCACGCTGGTCAGTACGGTTTGCGCGGACGCGGTCCCGGTGCCGGTGAGCAGCCACGTGGGCTGTTTGCGCCCGAATCCGGGCGAGTACCAACCCGCGGGTGGATCCTGCTCGCCGCGGTGCGCCGACCAGCTCAGCTCCGCCGGCAACTCCAGCAGCGCGTCCCGGTCGCCTCCGGCGTCGACCCACCGCAGCGCGGCCCGATCGGCGTGCAGATCGACCGCGACGCCCGGACCGAGGTGGAAGCTCAGCCGACACTCCCGGCGGGCATCGCCCACCACGGTGTCCCGAACGGTCAGCCTGCCCGCCGCCGGCTCGAGCACGACGACGCGTCGGTGTCGCAGACCGGTGCGGCGCAGGTACCCGTCGTGCTCCCCGGCCCAACGACCGCGGCCACCGGGCTCCTGATGGGCCGTCAGCACACGGCTTCGAGCGTGCCGCGTCCACAGGAACGGGCCGCTGGATTCAGACTGGTCGACGCCGTCGAGTTCGAGGGTGTTGTGCCCCCGGGTGGACCGGAACGCCGCCCGCCATTGCGGTTCGGTGTGGTAGCAGTACGTGCCGGGGTCGGCGAGGATATCCGTCCCGTCGATGCGCACCTCCATCGACAGGGCGTCCGCGTGCGCGTGCGCGGCGATCGACCCGAAGCCGTGCGGACCACCGTCGCAGCGCACCCAGATTTCGCTGCCGGGCCGGTCGGGTGCGCGGCCGCGCAGCACGGTCACCCCGGCGTCGGCGAAGTCGTCCGGCCGCTGCGTCGGCCGCGGTCGCTGCGTCGGCCGGGTGCGGAACAGTGAGCCCAGCAGGACGGCGCGGGCGTCCGGTTCGGGCAGGGCCGGCCACCAGTCGGCCGCGCCGAACGCCGCGGCCGCGGCACTGAGCAGGTCCGCCGTGCGCTGCTCGCCGAGCGCCTCCAGCGCGAGCGCCTGTCCGTCGTCGCCGTCGCCCTGCCGGGGGCCGCGCAACCCCACATCGACGACCGCGGCCAGGGCGTCCGCAATGGCGGTGAGCAGTTCGGGCAATCGCGGCGGCACCGGATACCGCGCCGCGTCCGCCTCGGCCAACGCCACCAAACCGAGTTCGAGAACCAGCCCGTGGTAATCGCCGGCCTGCTCGCGATTCAGGCCCGAACCGAAGGTATTGCGCTCCAACGCGGTCACCAGTGCGTCGAGGGACTCCGCGCGCCACCGAGCGGATTCCGGGTACCAGTCGAAGGCGCACGCGGCGACGAAGCGACCCGCGGCTTCGGCGACCCAATGGTTGTTGGCCGAGGACCCCACACTCGGCATGGCCGCCAGCCATGCCTGGTGCTGATAAATCTGCGCCTGCGCCTCGGGGTTGTCGTCGAACACCTCGCGCACCCGGGGCCAATCGGCCAACAGCCGACGGACCCACGTCCAAGAAATCAGTCGCACGCCGAGTTCGATCCCGCTGATCCAGTGCGGACCCCGCCACGGCGGATTTCCCGCCCACCAGGACTTCAGGTGGTCCGCGACCCGCTCGGCGCACCGCTCGTCGCCGCGCAACGCCCAGCCGGCGGCCAGCACGGTCAGGTGATGATGCCGGGACAGTTCCCAGATCTGCTTGATGTCACCGACGGCGCTCTGGTCGCGATAGGCGATATCGAAGGCGAATTCCTCGGACGCCGCACGCCGGCCGCTTCCCGGATCGAGCCACCAGTCCGGGGCCACCAGGTCCTCGCGCAGCACACCGAACGTCTCCCACCGTCCGCACAGCAGGTCCTCGACGGCGGCCCGTACCCGGTCGCGCGCGGGGGCCGGCACCGCGGCCGCCGCACCGGCCGGCAGCGCCATCGGTCCGCGGCGGTCGTGGCGCAGCGCGGAGGATTCCGGCACCCGATGCCGGCGGCGTTCCACCAACGCCCGGTCA
>DASXPS010000003.1 GCA_036493475.1 Sporichthyaceae bacterium
CGCCGGCTTCGACATCGCGGTGATCTCGGTGCCGACGCCGCTGCGGGACGGCGCGCCGGACCTCTCCTACATCGGGTCCGCCTCCGACGCCCTCGCCCCGCACGTGCGGCCGGGCGTCACGGTGATCCTGGAGTCCACCACCTACCCGGGCACCACCGAGGAGATCGTGGTACCCCGGTTGGAGGCGGGCGGCTCACTGCGCGCCGGTCGCGACTTCAAGGTCGGCTTCTCCCCCGAGCGGATCAACCCGGGCGACCCGGTCTACGGGCTGCGGAACACCCCGAAGATCGTCTCCGGGATCGACGAGCCGTCGCTGGCCTCGGTGTCCGAGTTCTTCGGCGAGCTGGTCGACGAGGTGGTCCCGGTCAGCGGAACCCGGGAGGCGGAGCTGGCCAAGCTGCTGGAGAACACCTTCCGGCACGTCAACATCGCGCTGGTCAACGAGCTTGCGGTACTCGCCCACCAGCTCGGCGTGGACATCTGGGAGGTCATCTCCGCGGCGTCCACCAAGCCGTTCGGGTACATGCGGTTCACGCCGGGTCCGGGCGTCGGTGGGCACTGCCTGCCGGTGGATCCCACCTACCTGTCCTGGGTGGTGCAGCGCGACCTGCACCGCACGTTCAAATTCGTGGACCTGGCCAACGACATCAACGACCACATGCCCGATTACGTGGTCGCGCGGTTGACCACCCTGCTGAACAACGACTGCAAGCCGATGCGCAACTCCACGGTGCTGTTGCTCGGGCTGGCCTACAAGCCGAACACCGGTGACATCCGGGAATCGCCCGCGCTGCGCATCATCGAGTTGCTGGGTGACGCCGGCGCGAACATCGAGGCGGTCGACACGCACATCGAGCCGCACCGGGCGCCGACCGGGGTGAAGCTCGTCGACCTGACCGAACAAACCCTGCGGCGGGCCGACGTGGTGGTGCTGATCACCGACCACTCCGACGTCGACTACGACCTGGTCACCACGCACGCGCGGGCGATCTTCGACACCCGCCACCGGTTGCTCGGGAACGTGGAGTACCTCTGATGCTCCCCGCACAACGACGGGTCAGCGTTTTCACCGAGACGCGATTCGGGCGCACCGAGGACGGTCGCTGGGCCGCCGCGGACTCCTCGGGTGCCCGGGAATCCTGGCTGGCCTACCTGCAGGCCGGCGCTCAGGTCACCCTGGTGGGTCGAGCCGACCCCGCGGACGGGCCGAACGCGGTCGGCCTGGACCCGGCCCTGACGCTTCGTCCGTTGCCCTACTACGTGGGCATCGGCGGATTCGCCCGAGCGGCCTGGCCGCTGCTCCGGGAGATCCGCCACAGCGTGCGGGATGCGGACGTGATCGTGCTCCGGCTGCCCGGCGCCATCGGGTCGACCGCCGCCATGATCTGCAAACTGACGGGGCGTGAGTACGTGGCTGACGTGCTCGGTGACCCCGCGGACGTGGCGAAGCAGGGGGCGCTGGGCAACCGAGCAAGAAAAGCAGTGCCGTTGCTGGCCGCGCAGATGCGCTGGCTGGTACGAAACGCGCGCGCCAGCCGCTACGTCACCCGCGAGGCGCTGCAGACGAGATACCCGGCCAGGCCGGGCACCGCGTCCACGGGCATCTCCGACGTGCGGATCACGCCCGAAACGTTGGCCCCGCAGGGCCGCACCCGGCGCGAGGGACGGCTGCACGTGGCGTTGATCGGCACCCAGGAGACCACCTACAAGGGGCACGACGTGCTGTTCGCCGCGATGGCGGCGTTGCGGGCGGAGGGCATCCCGGTGACGGCCAGCCTGATCGGTGGTGGGCGGCTGGAATGGGCCAACAAGGAACTGGCGGCCGGCCTGAACCTGGCCCAGCACACCAGCTTCGAGGGCAACGTGGCCTCCCGGGACGCGGTGATCGCGCATCTGGACTCCGCCGACGTGTTCGTGCTGCCGTCCCGTACCGAGGGCCTGCCCCGGGCGCTGGTCGAAGCGATGGCCCGGGCGCTGCCCGCGGTGGCCACCGACGTCGGCGGCAACCGTGAGCTGCTCGACCCGGAGTTCATCATCGACGTGGATGACCACGCCGCGCTGACCGACCGGCTGCGCCGGCTGTGGGCCGACGCCGAGCTGTGGCAGCAGCAGAGCGCGCGCAACCTGGCGGTCGCGCGCAGCTACTCCGCGGAACGACTCGACGCGGACTTCCAGGCCTGGTTCGCCGGGCTGCCCGGCCAACGCAAGGTCGGGATCATCAAGTGACGGTCACATCAGGCGGGGGCCCGTTGCGGGTTGTGCATGTCTTCGGCACGTTGAACCGCGGTGGCGCGGAGAGCGTGGCGTTGGACCTGTGCCGCAGCATGCCGACCGGCGAGTTCGAGCAGCACTTCTGGTTGTTGGGCAAGGAAAAAGGTGTGCTGGCCGACCTGTTCCAACAGGCCGGTGCGGTGATCTCGCTGTGCCGATTGCGCCCTGCGGTCACCTTCGTGCCGCGGCTGTGGCATCGGTTGCGCGTGCTGCGCCCGAACGTGATGGTCGCCCACGTCAGCGTGGTCAGCGGGTTGATCCTGCTGGTCTCCCGGTTGTCCGGGGTGCCCATCCGGATTGCCCACATGCACAGCGACGGTGACGCCCGCGGCAACGATCTACCGCGACGGGCCTTCCGCGCCGCCATGCGATGGCTGATCAAGCACAACGCCACCGACGTGGTCGGGGTGACCAGCGGCTCGATCGCCTTCGCCGGCGGCGAGCCGCGCTACCGGGTGCTGCCCAACGGCATCGACTTCGCGCGGTACGCCGGTGTGCGGGTGGAGGGAACTGACGCGACGTCAGTGGGCCCGGTGCTCATGCATATCGGCCGGGCCGCGCCGGAGAAGAACCGGGCGTTCCTGTTGCCGGTGCACGACGCGGCCAACGAGATCACCCCCGGCACCACGCTGGTGCTCGTCGGCCCCGGCGGCAGCGATGACCTCGGCCCGTCTGCCGCCCAACGACCGGGTCTGGAACTGGCCGGGGAAACCCGCGAGGTGGAAAAGTACCTCGCCCGCGCCGACGCGCTTCTGCTGCCCTCGCATTGGGAGGGCCTGCCCGGCGTGGTGCTGCAGGCACTGGCCGCGGGCGTGCCGGTGGTCGCCAACGACCTGCCCAGCACCCGCGACATCGCCGCGAAGTACCCCGGCCTGACGGTCCTGTCGACCGACGCGGGCCCCGAGGTGTGGGCGGTGGAGGCGTTGCGTGCCGCCGCGCTGCCCCGGCAGGAACGTCGATCGATCTCCGAGGCCATGTGCGCATCGGAATACCAACTGGACCGCTACGCGCAGGCCTGGAGGGCGCTGTGGACGTCACGCGCATGATCGGCCGGGGGACCGGCCGACGCGGCGGGTTGACGCTGTTGGTGGCCCTGGTCGGGCTGTTCTCCTGGCACTTCCCACTCAGTATCGACTCTCCCGCGCGCACCGCGGCCATCGTCACCGGTGTATGGGCGCTGTGCTTTCTGGCGCTGTCGCGCAGTGACGCCGTGGGCAGTTACCGGCCGAACGCCATGTACATGCTGGTGTTCGGGTTGTTCCACGTGGGCTTCCTGATCGCCACCGCGGCGCGTGGCACCGACGCACTGCACGACGTGGACAGCGGCTGGTTCTATCGGGGCTACACCCCGCAGGCGTTGCACCTGGTGATTCTCGGCATGGTCGCGTTCACCCTGGCCGCACAGCTGATGACCTGGCGATCCGGCCCGCTCAGCACGATCGTCCCGTCGAGCCTCGCCGGCCCGGACGCCGACCGCTACCGGCAGAAGCTGGCCACCGTCGGTCTGCTGGTCGAGGCGATCAGCCTGTTGATCTTCTACAAGGAGGTCGTCCAGGACCGCGGCGGTGGCCTGTTCTCCGGTGGCTACGAGCAGTTCTCTTCCTCGCTTCAGTCCTCCGGCAACTCCAACGGCTATGCGACGTTGGGCATCGGCGTCGGCGCCATCTTCGCCATCGTGGCCGGCGACCGCGCGCGGCTGTGGGGGTGGGCGTTGTTTCTCGGCTACGCGATCCCCGCGCTGCCCATGGGCAACCGCGGTGAGGTGCTGTTCCCGCTGATCCCGATGCTGATCGTGGAGGCCCAGCACGGCCGCAAAGTCCGCAAGCTGTGGACGACGCTGGGCGTGCTGCTCTCGCTGATCGTCATCGGCATCGTGCGAACCGGGCGGACCACCGGCTACTCGGTGCCCACCGGCAAGCAGCTGCTGACCTCGCCGATGGACGCCATCGCCGAGATGGGTTACTCGCTGCGGCCCACCGTCGAGGTGCTCGGCTGGACCAGTCACGGCGAGGGGTATCGGCACGGCGTCACATTGGTCGCGGTGCCGCTGCGGCTGATCGAGAAGCTGACCGGGTGGCACGGCGGCCCGCCGGTGCCGGACGACCGGTTGTTCAACGTCGAGGTCGCACACCGGGTCGGCCCGATCGGTGGGTCACCGGTGGGCGAGGGGTATTACAACTTCGGCCTGCTCGGCGTGCTGCTGACGATGGGCGCGATCGGGCTGTTCGTGGGCTGGCTCAATCAACGCCCGCTGCGCATGCTCGACGCCCGCGTCGCGTTGCTCGTGCCGATGATGGGCAACGTCCGCAACTCTTTCGCCCAGGTGCCCGCGCAGCTCGTGGTCATCGCGGTGCTGCTGGTCGTGGTGCGGGTGTGGTCCAAGCGCGGTCAGGTGCACGTTCCCGTGGTCAAGGGGGTGCGCCATGCTCACGGCAGGCAAGTTCCGGTACGCAATCACGCTTGGGGCTAGCACGCTGCAGGCGGTGCTCAGTTCGGTGACCGCGCTGATCGCCACACGCGATCTGGGGGCGAGCCAGCGCGGCCTGGTGGTCATCGGCATGACCATCGCCTCGATCTTCGGCTTGGTCGCGGGTTCGGGGACCGGCTCGGCCTACCGGTTGCTGCTGCCCAGCCGGGACCCGCAGCTCCGACGCCGGCTGGCCCTCGCGTTCACCTGGTGCTCGCTGCTCGGCACCGTCGTGGTGGTGCCCGCCGCGATGCTGGCCACCAAGCTCTCCGCGCCGATGATCGACCCGGGCCTGGGGACGCACCATTTCTTGTTCGCCACCGGGGTCTACACCGCCGCGTCGGTCGCGCTCATCCAGATTGTCGAGGCGCGCTTCGCCGATGGGCAGTTCCGCCGCGGCGGCATCGCGGGCGGCACCATGGCGCTGGGCGGTTTGATCGGCGTCATTGCCGCTCTGTGCTACGACCGCTCCGCCGCGCTGGCCCTGTTCGGTCAGGGCGCGGGCATCCTGGTGGGTGCCGCCGTCGAGGTGTGGGCGCTGCGTCGGGACGGCCTGGTCGACTTCGGCGTGCCGGCGCCGGGGGAGCTCTCGGCGCTGTGGAAGCGCGGCGCACCCGCACTCGGCTTCACCATCGGATCGGCGTTGGCCTTCCGCGCCGACCGGTACGTGCTCGGTGCCTTCGCGGGCCCCGCCGCCGTCGGCATCTACTCGCTGGCCGCCACCTTCGGTGAGGTACCACGTCTGCTCTACACCGCGGTCGCGCAGTGGTTCCAGCGGCAGGCGGCGCTGGGCCGCCGGCACGCACCGCTGTTCAAGGCGATTCTGCTGGCCTGCGGTATCGCGGCGGTGGTCTCGGTGCCGATCGCGGTGGTCGGGTGGGTGCTGATCGTCCCGGTGTTCGGGTCGGAGTTCGCCGCCGGCCGCTCACTGCTGCTGGTGCTGCTCGTCGCCGAGATCCTGTTCGCGCCGTACCTGGTTGCCGCCCGCGGGCTGCTCGGCCGTGGCTGGATCAAGACCGCGGGCTTGCTGGGTCTGGCGGGCAGCGGCGCCTCCCTGGCCTGCTACGTCGTGTCGGCCCGGGCCGGCGGCGCGATGGGCCTGGCCCTGGGCAGCGGGCTGCTCTATTTGGCTCTTTCTGTCGCGTCCACCGTGCTGTTCCGCGCGCGCAGCGCACGCGACGACGCGCCGGCCGACGACGTTCGCACCGTCTCTGGAGGCTTCGCGATGGTCAAGCGCATCTGGAGGTGGGCTCGGTGCGCCTACCTGAGGAAGACCGACCCGATCGCCGCGGCGCGTGCCATGGGCGTACGGCTCGGTGAGGGGTGCCGCATTCTCTCGATGACCGGGGGGACCTTCGGCTCCGAGCCCTACCTGGTGACGCTCGGCAATCACGTGCAGGTGGGCATCGGGGTGCAGTTCCTGACCCATGAGGGCGGGGTTTGGGTGCTCCGCGAGGAGTTCCCGGACATCGACATCATGGCTCCGATCACCGTCGGCAATAACGTGATGATCGGCATCGACGCCATGATCATGCCGGGCGTCACCGTCGGCGACAACGTGGTGATCGGCGCTCGCTCCCTGGTCACCCGCGACGTCCCGTCGAATTCCGTGGTGGTCGGCCAGCCGGCCCGGGTGATCTTGACGGTCGAGGAGTACCGCGAGAAGGCGCTGCGGATGGCGGTGCACATCCCGCCCGCGCGTAAGCGGGAGTACCTGCAGCACACCTACGGACGCTGAATCGCGCCGTTCCCACCACGCCGCACCGCCCACCGAGGGGAACCCATGGAAACCGCTGCGCCTGCCGTTCGCGGTAAGAGCTCGCGCCTGACCCAACTGGACGCGCTGCGTGCGCTGGCTGCGGTCGCGGTGATGAGCTATCACTACACCCACCGGTTCCCGCAGCTGTACGTGCCGTCGGTGACGCCGCTGTTCACCAACTGGAACCTGGACTACCTGGCGATCTCCACGTTCTTCATGATCAGTGGCTTCGTCATCTTCATGACCGTCGAACGCAGCGCCCGGTTGCGCGACTTCGTGCTCTCTCGGCTGCTGCGGCTCTACCCGATGTACGTGCTGGCCATTGCCATCACCTTCGTCGCCATGCACGTGTTCGGCCCGGCGAACCGTGCGGTGGGGTGGAAGACAGTACTACGTAACCTGACGCTGTTTCAGAACTGGTTGGGCGACGGCGGCCGCAACGTGGACGGCGTCTACTGGACCATCGGCGTCGAGGTCAATTTCTATGTGCTGATCTCACTGGCGTTTCTGTTCGGTTGGCTGCGTGGCCGTCGACTCGGCGTCACCCTGGGCAGCTGGATCGTGCTGTCGTACTACCTCGAGTCGCACTGGGGCGAGTGGGTGCCGGGCAGCATGTACTGGACCCGGGGCTTGGACACCTGGTGGTCGCAGTGCTTCATCTCCGGCATCTGCTGCTACCTGGTGTGGAAGAACGGCGGTCGGTACACCAAGGGAACCGCCGCCGGGCACATCGGTTCGGTCGTGCTGGTCGGCATGCTGCGCAACACCACCATGGCAATTCTGCTGATGGCGCTGATCCTGCTGATGAACCTGGCCGCCAACAAGCGGATTCCGTTCCTGGGCACCGGCATCCTGCCCAAGCTCGGTGTCTGCACCTACGCGCTCTACCTGCTGCACCAGAACCTCGGCTACACGCTGATGCTGCACCTGATGCCGCACACCGGTTACTGGTTCGCGCTGGCGTGCGCCTACACGATGGCCATCGGTCTGGCGCTGCTCGGCACCCACCTGTGGGAGGAGCCGGTACGCGCCAAGGTGCGCGCCAAGCTCAAGGCCACCAAGTTCTTCAGTCCGCTGCCGACCGCCCCGCGTCCGCGTTCGGAGAGTGCACCGGTTATCCCGGAGGGAGTCCACACCAATGACTGATCGACCCAAGGTGCGCGAGCTGGTGCTCGCCGACGTGCACCGGTTGACCGGCCGACGTTCCTGGTTCGACGTGGTCAAGCTGACGATGTTCGGCGAGGTCTACCGGGTCAACGTCGCCTACCGCATCGCCAGCGTCTACCGGAGCCGCCGTGCCCCGCACGCGAAGGTGATCGCGCTGCTGGCCCGGTTGTGGCTGCGCCGGCTGCGGCGCAAGCTCGGCGTCAGCCTGCCGTGCACCGCGAAGGTCGGGCCGGGCCTGCTGATCGGGCACGCCGGGGTCACCTTCATCAGCCCCGGCGCGACCATCGGGCGGGACTGCAACATCGCGCAGAACGTGACCATCGCGCCGGGTAAGGGCGAGCACAACGGTGGCCAGCCGACGCTGGGGGACCGGGTGTACGTGGGGCCCGGGGCGGTGATCTTCGGAGGGGTGACCATTGGCGATGACGTCGCGATCGGCGCCAACTCGGTGGTCACCCGGGACATCCCGGCCGGGTGCACCGCGGTCGGCGCGCCGGCCCGGGTGATGCCGGGCCGGGGGTCGAGCGACTGGGTGAACCGGGTGTCCGAGCCGCGGCCGCGGATCGCCCGGCAGGCGACTGCGGCGGACCGTGTTTGACACCGACGCCGGCACCCGGCCACGGATCATGATCGTGGCCACGGTGCCGGTGTCGCTCTGCACGTTCTTCGCCGGCCAGCCGCGCTTCCTCGCCCAGCACTTCGATGTCACGTTGGTGAGCTCATCGGGTGTCGAGGTGGCGCAGATCGAGGCCGGTGAGGGAGTGCCGGTACGCACCGTGGACATGACCCGACAGATCTCGCCGGGTCGAGACCTGCGATCGCTGCGCGAGCTCACCGGGCTGATGCGTGCCGAGCGACCGGACCTGGTGCACTCCTACACCCCGAAGGCCGGACTGTTGGCCATGCTGGCCGCCCGGGCGACCGGGGTGCCGCACCGGTTCCACACCGTGCAGGGCATGCCGCTGGTCACGGCGGGCGGACCGAAGCGGCTGATCCTGAACGCTACGGAGCGGGCCACGTACCTGGCGGCGACGCGGATCTTCTCGTCCAGTCACAGCCTGTGCGAGCTGATCCCCGGCACGTTCCCGGCCCGACCGCCGGCGGTGATCGGGGGCGGTTCGGTGAACGGCATCGACGGGACCAGGTTCTCCCCCGAAGTGGTGTCCGAGGCCGCGCGCAGGCACCTGCGCGCGGAGCTGGACATCCCGACGGGGGACCGCGTGCTGGTCTTCGTCGGCCGACTGGTCGGTGACAAGGGCGTCACCGAGTTGTTGCAGGCTTTCGATGCACTGGCCGATCCGGCAACCACGCTGCTGCTGGTCGGTGCTGAGGAGCCGGCGCTGGATCCGCTGCCCGTCGCCACCCGGGAACTGATGGACCGACACCCGAAGGTGCGACTGGCCGGCTGGGCCACCGACGTGCGCCCGTACATGTCGATCTCCGACGTGCTGGTGTTGCCCAGCTACCGCGAGGGCTTCGGCATGGTGCTGGCGGAGGCCGGCGCGATGGGCGTGCCGGTGATCGCCACGGACATCCCCGGCTGCCGGGACGTGGTGATCGACGGGGTCAATGGGTTGTTGGTGCCGCCGCGGGATGTCGGGGCGCTCACCGAGGCGTTGGGCCGCGTGCTCGGCGATAACCTGTTGCGCGCGACACTGGCCGCGGACGTCCGGTCGTCCATGTTGGATCGCTACGACCAGCCCATCGTGCAGGCCGCGATCCTGGCGCTATACCGGCAGACGCTGGGGCTGGACGTGTCCGCGGGCGAGGCCGGAGAGCCGCTGCGCCGGGCTGCTTAGCGCCGGCGCAACGTCGTCCGGCGTTTCGGGGCATCAGTAGGGCTCGATAGCCCGAAACACCGGACGAGGTGGGGCTACATCGTCCGGTACCCGCCCCGATGCAACACCCCACGCTCGCCGAGCTCCGCGACATCCTCGTTGTCGACGAGGAGCTCTTGCCAATACCGCAGAACCGTCGCCTCCCGGATCTCGTATTGCGGCGCGGTCCCCTGCGTCAGCCAATCCGCGATCATCAGCGGCTCGTTGAACCCGCACAACGCCCGCGCAGCCGTCGTCCCCGAACACCGCGCGTTGATCTCGAACACGTACGGCACCCCGTCACGCACCCGCAGCTGCACGTTGCACGGGCCGTGTGGCTTGATCAGCTCCATCACATCGCGTACGCAGGCCTCGATGCCCTCGTCGCGGACCGAGAAGCACTTGTGGGTGTCGCCGTGTCGCAGCGTACGGCGCATCACGATGACGCCCTGGCACTTGTCGTCCAGGGTCACCGAGCCGCAGGTGTAGTCCGCACCGTCGATGTACTCCTGAGCCACGAAGTCGCAGAGGTTGTCGATCGCGTCCAGTTCGGCGCGGGAGCGGATCGCATAGACATCGGCCGAGCAGCCGCCCTCGCGCCGCTTGAGGATGAAGGGGTACGCGGGCAGGATCGCGTCGGCCGGGTAGTCGGCCATGTCGACGGTGTACGGCACCGGGATGCCGCCTGCCCGCAACGCGGTGTAGGTCCGGTACTTGTTGTCGGCAATGGCGACAACCTCGGGCGAGGAGACCACCGGGTAGACGCCGGCCGCGAGGAACTCATCGACGGCGTCGGACACGACCGCGAGTTCCGGGTCCAGGCCGGGGAAGAAGATGTCCACGCCCTCGGCAGAGCAGATCTCCAGCACCCGGTTCACGAAGTCGAAGGAACGTGCCATCGGGATTGTGTATGCAGTGCCGGTCGTGTACATGCCCGCGCCCAGTGGGCTGCTGTCCAGCGCGACCACCCGGTATGAGCCCGGGGCCAGGGCCTTGATGATGCTCTGCCCGACGGCGCCACCGGCGCCGGAGACCGCGATTGCTGTCATTACCGTTCCCCCGTGTGTCCTCAGGCCGCCGAGGCCGCCGGATAGTCCATTGGCACCGTGTCCGAGGCGGTGATCTGGTTGGGGAAGTCCCGCCGGATCCACTCCACGTCCTCGACGTCCATTGCCCAGCCCAGCGCACCCAAGTTCTCCGCCAAGTGCTCCGGGGTCGCGCTCTTGCAGATCACCACGACGTTGCGCTGGGAGATCAGCCAGTTCAACGCGACCTGCGTAGGGGTGCGCCCGTAGCGCTGGGCGATGTCCCGAATCATCGCGGGCACCGGCAAGTGGCCGGCCTGCAGCGGACGCCACGCGACGAGCATCACGTCGTTGCTCCGGGCGTGCTCGACCACACCGCGTACCTCCGGCTCGCGGTAGCGCACGTTGTAGTGCACCTGGTTGCAGACCAGCCTGGCGGCAGAGTGTCGCTGCGCCTCGGCAAATCGACGGGGCGTCAGGTTGGCGCCACCGATGTGACGCACCATGCCCTGCTCGATAAGCGCGTTGAACCCACGCATTGCCTCGGCGATGTCCATGCCGGGCTTCGGATAGGTGTGCATGAGGTACAGGTCGATATGGTCGACGCCCAACTTCTTCAAGCTGTTCTGCGCGGCGCGCATGATGCCGTCGTAGGTCTGGTTGACCGCGGAGACCTTGGTGGCGATGACGAACTCGGCGCGGTCCCGGCCGGCCAGAGCGGCGCCGAGGAGTTCCTCCGCGTGCCCGGCTCCGTAACCCTGCGCGGTGTCGAAGTGCCGGATGCCCGCGTCCATCGCCCGGTTCAGCGCGAAGATGTGCTCGCCGTCCCGGCTGTGATCGGCCTGCCAGCTACCGCCGCCGACCTCGGAGAGCCCGAAGCCGTAGGCAGGCAGGGAGAACCCGGAATTGAGGGTCTTCCACGGGATCCTCATGCGCGTGCCTCTCTGTCGTGCCCGATGACGTAGCTCACGGATCACCCGTCCGCCTCCACGGTCGCGACCGGTAGGACCTCGCCCAGCGCGGCACGCGGACTCGGGAAGCCGGGGTTGATCCCGCCCGTTCCGACGATGCCGCCGCGGCACAGCACCGCGAGCACGGTGCGCAGCAGGATTTTCAGGTCCAGGCTCAGCGAGCGGTGCTGGATGTACCACAGGTCGAGTTCGATGCGCTCCGGCCAACTGATTGCGTTGCGGCCGTTGATCTGCGCCCATCCGGTCAGGCCGGGACGCACCGTGAGGCGGCCGCGTTCCCGGCTGGAGTACATGGCGACCTGCTCGGGCAGGGTGGGTCGCGGACCGATCACACTCATCTGGCCGCGCAGGATGTTCCACAACTGGGGCAATTCGTCCAGGCTGGCGGCCCGCAGTAGTCGGCCGGCGGTCGGCGTACGGGCGGCGTCGCTCTCGCCCGCGAACTTCTCCGCGCGCATGGTGCGGAATTTGGCCACCTGGAACACGCGGCCGTCACGGCCGGAGCGTGGCTGGCGGAACAACACCGGGCGTCCCATCGTCAGCATGATGACCGCGGCCACCAGCACCAGCAACGGCGCCAGCAGGGCGGCCGCGAGCAGCGCGGTGATCACGTCGAACACCCGGCGCGCGATGCATCCGCTGCGCCGTACGTTGATCGTGTCGGTCTCTGGACGTGCTTGGTTGTTCGCCATGGTTCCCCCCCGAGAACTGCGAAATATCGGTGCTGAAGCGGTTTGTGTTGTGCTCGGTGCTGACGGTGCCTCAGAATCCCAGGGCCGCCCGTACCGCGTCGATGACGGTGCTCACCTCCTCGTCCCGCAGGGCTGATCCGCTCGGCAG
Source organism: Sporichthyaceae bacterium (assembly GCA_036493475.1). Lineage (NCBI taxonomy): Bacteria > Bacillati > Actinomycetota > Actinomycetes > Sporichthyales > Sporichthyaceae > Sporichthyaceae bacterium. Next base: position 12,318 of record DASXPS010000003.1, read on the forward strand.
CGTCAATCCGGTGGAGAACAGGTTTTCCGCGGTCCCGTCGACGAAGGCCCGCGCACCGGAGAACACCGGCTGCATGTGCATGGGCTTCCAGAGGTGACGCGCCTCGATGTCTTCCTCGGCCAGGCCCTTGATCACCGTGTCGGCGGAGATCGGGCACCGGGTGGGGTCCAGGGTGATGCAGGTCAGCCAGCAGTTGTCCTCGCGGTCACTACCCATCCCGGTACGACCGAGGAAGCGCAGGCCAGGGATGTCGGACAACCCGAGTACGTACTGAGCACGGATCTCCCGACGGCGGGCGATCATCGAGTCCAGCCGGCTCAGCTGCGCGCGGCCCAGCGCGGCGAGCAGGTTGGACAGCCGGTAGTTGTAGCCGACCTCGGTGTGCTCGTAGTGCGGCACCGGCTGACGGGCCTGGGTGGACAGGTAGCGTGCCCGGGCCAGCAGCGTCAGGTCGTCGGACAGCAGCATGCCGCCGCCGGAGGTGGTCATGATTTTGTTGCCGTTGAACGACAGCGCGGCGGCGCGGCCGAAGCTGCCCGCGGGCTTGCCGTGCTTCGACGCGCCGAGGGCCTCGGCGGCGTCCTCGATGAGCGGGATGCCGTGGTCGGCGAGTACATCGACCAGGGACGGATAGTCCACGCAGCGGCCGAACAGGTCCACCGTCATCACCGCGGCCACCGGGATGCCCTCGGCCTGCAGGCTGTTCACCGCGGTCAGCAGTAGTTCGGGGGAGACGTTGCCGTCCTCGGCCAGCGCGTCCACGAAGACCGGGCTGGCCCCGGTGTAGACCACGGCGTTGGCCGACGCGGCGAAGGTCATCGTGGGCACCACGACCGCGGTGCCGCGTTGGGCCCCGACCTCGAGCAGGGCCAGGTGCAGCGCGGCGGTCCCGGAGGACAGGGCCAGGGCACCGGCGACGCCGCAGCGCTCGGCGATCTCGTCCTCGAACGACTCCACGTGCGGGCCCAACGGGGCCACCCACCCAGAGCGCAGCGCATCGAGGACGAATTGTTCCTCGACATCCGAGATGTCGGCTTTCGACAGATGAATCCGCATCAGCCAATACCGCCGATTTCCATAATTTCTCCCGAAATGCGACTTTCGGTCTGGGCTGGTCTATCTAATTGCTGATGTGATGGATTCGCCCGTCGGAGCTAATTCAAGTTAGAGGTGATGCTGCGTCAGAGCTAAGAAGTTGCGCCGTCCGGTGACCGCGGATCCCCTTGCAAATGAAGCAAACCGCGCGATCACGCCTGCAACGCTAGACGAACCGGGCGGAAGTGAACACGTGCATCACTCACCTCTTGTGTAGGCGCAGTGAATTAATCCGAACGGCGCAACCGTTGAGGGTCGCCGCCGCGAATTGGACAACATGAGGACATAGCGTTTGTTCTGATCGGGGGGTCATGTTTCACGAGTTTTCCCGGCGGGGGGGTCGGCTGGCCCGTCGACCGGCGACGTTGGGGCTCCTTTCGGCGGTCGGTTTGGCCGGGGTGTGGCTCGGGCTGACGGCCGTGCTGGCCCGGGCTCATCTGGAGCACGCGGCCGCGGACGCGTCGGCGATGCGGGCGCACCTCAGCGACGGCAACCTGCCCGCAGCCCGGGCAGCGGCCGCCGACCTGCGTCTGCAGGTGGCCAGGGCGCATCACTGGACGGGCGGTCCGGTATGGGCGGCCGCGGCCCGGGTGCCGTCCGCGGGTGACCCGCTGCGCAGCGTGCGGGGCATCGCCGCGGCGCTGGATCAGCTGGGCGCCACTGCGTTGCCCCCGTTGCTGAACGCCGGCGCCAATCTGGACCCCACCACCGTGCGCACCGCGGACGGTGCGATCGACGTGGACCGGTTGACTTCGGTGGCGTCCCCCCTGCACACCGCTTCGACGGCCTTCGCCGCGAGCGCGGCCGCGGTTCGCGCCCTGCCGGGCAGCACCTGGTTGCCGCCGGTGAACGCAGCCCGGGCGGACCTGCTCACCGAATTGACGAAGACCGCGGCCACTGCGCGCAGCGCCGCGGCCACCGCGGGGATCCTGCCCGAGTTGCTGGGCGTCGACGGCACCCGCACCTATCTACTCACTTTCTGCAACGACGCGGAGGCGCGCGGCACCGGCGGCCTGCCCGGTGCGTTCATGGTTGCTTCGGTGCGCGATGGGCACATCGCCTTCCAGCACTTCGGCGGCGACCGCGCGCTGACCGGGGCATCCGCGAACGTCAACTTCGGGCCGGACTACGACCAGCTCTACGAGGACTCGGGCACCACGACGCTCTACGGCAACGCGAATTTGGGACCGCATTTCCCCTACGCCGCACAGATCTGGGCCTCGATGTGGCAGCAGCGCTTCGGTCAGCGGGTGGACGGGGTGATCGCGCTGGACCCGACCGTGCTCAGCTATCTGCTGGCGGCAACGGGCCCGGCGAAGCTGCCGGACGGCTCGGTGGTCAGCGCGAGCAACGTAGTGCCGCTGACCGAGCGCGACGTCTACGCGCGTTACCCCGATGCGTACGGCCCGCGTGGCGATGCCGCCCGCCGGGCCTACCTGGGCGCGGTTGAGGAAGCGGTCAGTCAGCGGATCCTGGCACCGGGTGCGGATGGCAAGAAGCTGCTGTCCGCGTTCGAGCGGGGGGTGACCGAGCGCCGACTGTTGGTGTGGAACTCGAACCCGGCGGTGCAGCGCGATCTGGAGACCACCCCGGTGGCCGGGGTGATCCCCCGGACGAGCGCCCCGTACGCCGGGTTGTCCATCGTCAACGAGGGTGGCAACAAGCTCGACTACTACCTGGACCGGTCATTGACCTGGCAGCGCACCGGCTGTGGTGCACAACGGGCGGTCACCGTCACCATCCGACTGACCAACAACGCACCGCCCACCGGGCTGTCCGACGTGGTCACTTACCGGCACGACCGACACGGTTACCCGGTCAAGCGGGGGGACAACCGATTGACCGTCAGTTACTTCGCCACCAACGGTGCGCTGATGAAATCGGTGACACTGGACGGCAAACCGTGGTTCGCCCGGTCCGGTGCCCAGTTGGGGCACCCGGTGCTCACCGTGGACGTGGAAATGCCGCGGGGCACCACGCGCACGGTGGTGCTGCACCTGCTGGAACCCGCCGGCGGTGACGCCGCACCGATCGTGTTGCACCAACCGTTGGTACGGCCGTTGGCTGTACACCTCGACGACCAGCAGTGCGGACGGTGATCGTGGAACAGGACAGTCGCGGTGAGTTCCGTGTGCTTTACGTCTGCACCGGCAATATCTGCCGGTCCCCATTCGCCGAGGTGCTCACCGCACACCTGCTCGCCCAGCACGGCCTGGCCGCGGTGGTCACTGTGAGCAGCGCGGGTACCGGGGCCCTGGTCGGGCATCCGATGCATCCGGCGAGCCAACTCGAAGCGGTGCGTCGGGGCGTGCCCGAACCGTGGGTGGACGTTTTCGCAGCCCGGCAGTTGGGCCGGCGCATCGTCGGTGCCGCTGACCTGATCCTGGGCGCCACGCCGGCCCATCGTGCCGAGGCGGTGCGCATCTGGCCGCGCGCGCTGCCGGTGGCCTTCACCCTGCTGGAGTTCGCCCGGCTGGCCGCGCTGGTGAAGCTGTCCGGGCTGCCTGTCGACCCGGTGGACCGGGCCGGGGCGTTGGTGGCCGCCGCCCGCGCGCAGCGGGGGATGGCGCCCGGCGGTGGCCCGGACGCGGACACGATTCCGGACCCCTACGGCGGGCCTGCCGAGGCGCACGGCACCGCCGCGGCCATGGTGGCCGCGGCGGTGGACGCGATCGTGCGCGTGCTGGCCCCGGCTACGGATGGGGCGGGGCGGTCGGCCCGAACCCGGTGAACCGGGGCGCCTTCGGCTTGGCCGGAACCGCCGGGGCGTCATGGAACTCGGTGGACCCCGACGATGTGTTGTTCGCCGGTGCCGCCGCAGGCGCGGCCGGTGCCGGCGCGACCGGTGCGGCCGGCGCTCGCTGCGGCTGTTGTGCCGGACGCAGGGCGGTCCTGGTTTCCGGGGCCCGCCGCGGGGCCGCCTCGTCGGTAAGGGTCCGGGTTGCCCGGGTGGCCGCGGAGCTTCCCAGCGCCGGCCGGCTGTACGCAGCGCGCGGTGCGGGCCGGGTCAGCGCGGCCGGGGCGGAACCCTGAGCGGCCGCGCTCGGCGTCGGTGCGATCGCCGCGGCGGCATTGGGTCCGCCCACGATCGGTGCGGCCTGCGGCCGGTCCTCCTGCAACTGCACTGTCTGCGCCGCCGGGGGGGCGTGCCGACCGTGCATCGGATTCAGCCCGTACAGCCAACCGCCGACCGCGGTGGCGGCCGTGAGCCCGACGACCAGTGCACTGCGGACCAGACGGGCGCGGCCACCGGAGCGGGCGGCCGGCACCGGCCGCACCAGTTCGAGGACCTCGGCCTCGGGTCGGGCCGGCGCGGGGATCACCAGGGGTAGGTCGTCGCGGGTGGGTTCGTCATCTTCCTCGTCCCGGGCCACCGCCGCGACCGGCTCCGGTCGGGGCCGGGCGGCCACCGCCGCACCGAGCGCCACCGCCAGGGTCGGATCCAGGTCGCGGTCCAACCGCACTCCGGAACCCAGGTGGGCGGACAGCGCCTGGGTCACCAACGGAATCCGAGAGGAGCCGCCGGTGAGCAGTAGATGGGTGATCTCGTCCTCGGCGCCGAGCGAATCGAGCGCGGCGTCCAAGACCTCCACAGTGGCGGCAATGGCCGGGGAGATCATCGTTTCGAACTCCGCGCGGGTCACCCGCACGCTGGTGTTCAACGAGCCGAGCAGCACCGGCACGGTGGTCGCCGTGTCGACGGACAGCGCCTCCTTGGCGTCTACGCACTCCTGGCGCAGCCGGGCCAGAGCGGTGGTGACCATCTCCTCGCTCGGGTCCAGGCTGACGTTGTCCGCGCCGAGGCTGTCCAGCACGTGCGCCAGGATCGCGTCGTCGAAGTCGATGCCGCCGAGGTCCGCCAGTCCCACCGGGCGGCCCACCGGGCGGAATCGCCCGTCGGGTGTCACGCGCAGCAGCGAGGCGTCGAAAGTGCCCCCGCCCAGGTCATAGACCGCCAGCAGCGCGTCCTCGGGTAGCCGGCCGGTACTCGCGAAGGCGATTGCCGCGGCTTGCGGCTCACTGAGCAGGTCGACGTTGTCCAGCCCCAGGTCGGCCAACGATCGGGTGAGCAACTGGAGCTTGTGCGGCCCCCAGCCCACCGGATGGGTGACCACGATCCGCTCCGGGCCGCCGCCCTGACGCAGCGTCACCTGACCTACCACCCAGCTGATCATGCGGGCGGCCAGCGAGTGGGCGTGGTGGCGGGCGGCCTGTGCGCCGTTGCCGATGAGCAGCGGGGTCTCGTCACCGATGCGTCGTTTGAACCGGCGGACCACCCAATCGGGATCGGTCAACGCTCGGCGTTCGGCGGCCTCGCCGACCAAGAACTCCCCGTCCGGGCCCAGATAGGCGACGGTCGGCATGGTGGCCGCCCGCGAGCCCAGTGGGACCGCGACCGGCGGTTCCTCGCCGACGGCGACGGCCGCCGCGGTGAACGTGGTCCCCAGATCCACGCCCAATACGTACTGTGCGCTCATCGAGCCTGCCCCTTCCCTCGCACGCCCATCTGAATTGATCAGGACGGGTCGGGTCGCCCCGGGGGTGGGAAAGATTCTTTGACCCCTCCCGCAGTCAAGATCGGCTCCGCCGTCCCGGGGGTGGCTCGGACACCCGGGGATCGCCCCCATCTCCGGCGTCTTCGCAGGTCAGCGTCCTACAATGTGACGTTTGTCAGGGGTCGGCGGGGTTTGCGCGGCCTTGGTACTCCTGATTCGTCAAGCAACTTATGGGGTGTTTGTTACGGATGGTGCTTTTGGGACTGGCCTTCGATCCCCTAACGATTCCCTGACGCAGGGGAGTTTTCCCCGATCCGCGGGGTGGCGCCGCGCTCCTAGCTTTCTGGCCATGGCGGTCCGTAACCCGACCGTCCGAGGGATCAACGACACGAAGGACGACGGCCATGGCGACCTCACTGCTCGACTGGATCATGACCCTGCTGACGAACAACGATGCCCGTGAGGCCTTCCAGGCCGACCCGAAGAACGCGATGGCGGCCGCCGGCATGAGCTCGGTCTGCTCCTCCGACGTCCGGGATTCGCGGGCCTTCCTGGTGGACCACCCGCACGTCCGCGAGACCAATCACTTCCGCCCCACGGGCCAGCAGGCCCCGGCGCACGAGCACGTCAGCAACATCCTCAACCACTACACGGTCGACCGCGGCCACGGTCCGGTCGACAACGGGCACAACGGCAACCACAGCCACAACCACGCCGACAAGGTGCACGAGCACCGCACCGAGTTGGAATCCCGCCACGAGTACCGCGGTGGCGACCACCTGGGCGACGCCTTCAATCGTCACCAGGACCACAGTTTCAATCGGCAGATCACCGACCTGACCAAGCACCAGGACGTCGGCCCGACGTCTGGTGACCGGACCACCGCTGCTGACCAGCACGACTCCACGGTCGGCAACGACCAGTACTCGCAGGGTGGCAACAAGAACGTGCTGGGTGACAACAACGACACCTCGCACGACCAGCGGTACGACAGCACGGTTTCCGGTGACCACAGCGCAGGGCGCGACGTCCACATCGAGCGTGGCGGCGCCGTGTTCGGTCAGGGCGTTGCCGGCGGCGACATCGACCACACCGGCGGGCTGGTCGGTCTGGACCACACTGTCGACGTCGGCACGATCAACGTGCTCTCCGGCATTGCCAGCCCGGATGTTCTCTCTGGTCCGGGCACGCTGAACGAGCTGGGACACAACCTCGGTCAGAACCTCCTGCACGACGGGGCGGTGCACGACCTGCACGGAATCGCTCACGACATCCCGATCGACGACGTGCTGAACGGCCTGCACGTCCTCGCCTAGCACCGAACTTCTCCGACACCACCGCCTCGGGGGGAACGAGGGGGACGGTGGATGTGGGGGGAAGCACCTCGATGCCCGCCTGCCCGCGGTCCGCGTCGCTCCGTCGACTCGACCTATCGAGGTGAAAGGATCGGCCCCGTCCCGGTACCCAGCCGGGACGGGGCCATCCGTGATTAACGCACCCGCTCGCAGCGGTGGTGGGGGGAGTCCGTGTCGGACGTCGCCGAGCTCATCGAGGCCGCGTCGATGCTCGCCGCGGCGCGGCAGCGGGCCGACCTCACCGGCCGACTGCAGGCCACTGCGGCGCGGCTGGCCGATGACCGGGTGCGGGTGCTGGTGATCGGGGAGTTCAAGCAGGGCAAGAGCCAACTGGTCAACGCGCTGGTCCGGGCCAAGGTCTGCCCGGTGGACGACGACATCGCGACCTCGGTGCCCACCGCGGTCTCCTACGCGGACTCGCCCACGGTCACCCTGGTCAAGCACTCCGGCCGCGACTTCGACCACGACGACCCGGACGCGCCCGCGCCCGCGCACAGCGAGCGCACCGAGGTTTCGCTGGACGAGCTGGCCGCGCACGTCGCGCACGTGGGCAACCCGGAGAACCGGGAGGGACTGTCCCAGGTCGAGGTCGGCCTGCCGTCCGCGTTCCTGCAGGGCGGCCTGGAACTGGTGGACACCCCCGGCGTGGGTGGCCTGGGTTCGGTGCGGGCCACGGCCACGTTGGCCGCGCTGCCGGGTGCGGATGCGGTGCTGCTGATCTCCGACGCCGCGCAGGAGTACACCGCCGCGGAGATCGAATTCGCCAAGCACGCGGTGCGGTTGTGCCCGAACCTCACCTGCGTGGTGACCAAGATTGACCTGTATCCGGAGTGGCGGCGCATCCACGCGCTGAACGTGGAGCACCTGGCCAGGGCGGGGATCAAGGCCGAGGTCGTGCCGGTGTCCTCGACGCTGCGCTGGCTGGCGCTGGAGCACGACGACAACGACCTCAACGTCGAATCCGGCTTCCCGCAACTGGCCACCCTGCTCACCGAGATCGTGGCGGACGCCGAGGCGCTCACCGGCCGGGTGGTGGCGAACTCCGTGCTGCGGGTCACCGAGCAGCTCTCCGCCGGGTTGAACGCCGAGCTGGGCGCCGCGGAGAACCCCAAGACGGTGGAGGCGATCACCCGCGACCTGCGCGAATCGCGGTCCCGGGTGGCCGCGTTGCGCGACCGGTCCGCGCGCTGGCAGCAGACCCTGGCCGACGGCGTCAACGACCTGACCGCGGACATCGACTACGACCTGCGCGACCGGATGCGGGAGATCCTGCGCAGCGCCGAGGACGAGATCGAACTGCTCGGTGACCCCGCCGTGGTCTGGGTGGAGTTCGCGCCGTGGGTGGAGGAGCAGGTGGCCTCGGCCGCCTCGGCGAACTTCGTCTGGGCGCACGAGCGTGCCCAGTGGCTGGCCGGGCAGGTGGCCGACCACTTTGCCGAGGACGGCCAACTCAGCCTGCCCGACCTGGCGCCCTCGACCGGCTCGGCGATGTTGGCCGAGATCCGCCCGATGACCTTGGACGACTCCGAGCCGACTCTCGGCGAGAAGGCGCTCACCGCGGTGCGCGGTGGGTACATCGGCACACTGATGTTCGGCATGTTCTCCACCGTGGCCGGGTTGGCGTTGCTCAACCCGTTCTCCGTCGGCGCCGGTCTGCTGTTGGGTGGCCGCAGCTTGCGCGAGGAGAAAAAGCGACAACTGACGCGGCGTCAGGCCCAAGCCAAACTGGCGGTGCGGCAATACGCGGAGGACGTGATCTTCCACGTGGGCAAGGATTCCCGGGACATGTTGCGCCGGGTGCAGCGCGAACTGCGCGACCACTTCACCGGCGTGGCCACCGAGTTGGACCTGGCGCTGCAGGCCTCGGTGCGCACCGCCGAGGATGCGGCTCACGCGTCGTCGGCGGACCGGGATGCGTTGGTCCGCAAGCTGCGCGCGCAGGCGGAGGCGATCGCCGGGGTGGAGGCCGCCGCCCGGCGGCTGTCGAACGTGCCGGCCGCGGTTGGCTGAGGTGAGCAGACCGAGCATGCGCGACCAGGTCGCGGCGCTGCTGCGCCGGGCCATGAGCGTGTACTCCGAGCAGCCCGAGGCGCGCGCCGAGGTGTTGCGCTGCCTGGAACGGTTGGACGGCCCGATTCGGGTGGCCATCGCGGGCAAGGTGAAGGCGGGCAAGTCCACGCTGCTCAATGCGCTGGTGGGGGAGATCATCGCGCCCACCGACGCAGGGGAGTGCACGCGCATCGTCACCTGGTACCGCGATGCCGAGGCCCCGCGCATCCTGCTGTTCCCGTCGGCCGGGCCGGCCCGCGACCTGCCGATCGTGCGCCAGGACGGCAAGCTGGAGATCGACCTGCAGGGCGCGTCTCCCGCCGAGGTGGACCGGTTGGTCATCGACTGGCCTAATTCCAGCTTGACCGCGATGACCCTGATCGACACCCCGGGCATCGCCTCCGTGGCGGTGGACACCTCGGCGCGCACCGAGGCATTCCTCACCCCGGGCACCGGTGCCGAGCCCGGTGGGGCAGACGCGGTGGTCTACCTGATGCGCCACGTGCATGCCGACGACGTCGGGTTTTTGCAGGCCTTCCACGCCAACGCCGGCGTGGGTTCCTCGCCGGTGAATACGGTCGCGGTGCTCTCCCGGGCCGACGAGATCGGCGCGGGCCGGGTGGACGCGTTGGTCTCGTCCGGGCAGATCGCGCACCGCATGCGCGGCGATGAGACCATCCGGGCGCTGTGCCAGACCGTACTGCCGGTGGCCGGGCTGCTCGCGGAGACCGGGCGCACCCTGCGGCAGGCCGAGTTCAACGCCCTGGCCCAGTTGGCCGCCGTGGACCGGGACCTCGCCGACGCGATGCTGCTGTCCGCTGATCGGTTCGTGATCGAGGCCGGCGAGGCCGCCGCAGACGTGCCCTCGGTCGCGGTGCGCCGCGAGTTGTTGGCGCGGCTGGGCATGTTCGGCGTGCGCATCGCGCTGCCGCTGATCCGGCAGGGCTGCAACAACGCTTCCGCGCTGGCCGAGGAGCTGGTGCGGCGCAGCGGCCTGGCCGAGCTGACCGACTGCCTGGATGCCCTGTTCGCCGAGCGGGCCGACCTGCTCAAGGCGCGCTCCGGGCTACTCGGGTTGGACCTGGTGGTCCGCGCCTACCCCAATGACTCCTCGGAGGCCTTGCTCGGTGAGATCGAGCGGATCACCGCCGGGGCGCACGAGTTCGTGGAGTTGAGCCTGCTCGCCTCGTTGCGTGCGGGCACCGTGCCGTTGGATCCCGGGGAGATCGTCGAGGCGGAGCGGATGCTCGGCGGCTCCGGGCAGAAGCTGCACGTGCGACTGGGCCTGGAGGAGGACGCGGGCGCGGCGGCGTTGCGCGCCGCGGCCACGGATGCGTTGACCCGGTGGCGGCGGCGGGCGGAGAACCCGGTGTCGGTGCGCGCCGTGGCGGACGCGGCGCGGGTGATCGTGCGGACGTGTGAGGGCATCATCGCGGGGCTGCACGCGGACTGAGCTGTGCTCGCTACGACAGGTTCGCCCGCAGTAAGGAGAAGAGCTCGGCGCGGGAGCCGGCGGCGCAGCGTTGCCGGATACGCGCCACGTGGTGCTCGACGGTTTTCGCGGAAATGAACAGCCGCTCGCCGATGTCCTTATACGTCAGGCCGTCCAGCAGCAGGGCGGCGACCTCGCGTTCGCGGTCGGAGAGTTCGAGGCCGTCTGCCACGGGTGACAGCTCGTCAGTTTCGTCGGTGACCGGCGCCGGGCGCAGGCTGCGGGCGCAGCTGAGCAGGGCGGCCATCACGGTGCGGTCCTCGGCGCGCACCGCGGCCTGGCCGGCCAGCCGGGAGGCGTCCCAGGCGTGGCCGATGCGGTGCAGGCGCCGCGCGGCGCTGTCCACCTCGGCGGCGTCGATCTGCCCGGCCAGTACCGCCAACCAGCAGCGCCCGGCCGCGGCCAGTACCGCTGCGTGCGGGTAGCGTTCCGCGGCGCTCTCCAGTGCGGCCACATGGGGGGCCGCGGCCTCCGTGCGGTCGGCCAGGCCGGCGGCCTGCACGCCGTACCAGTGCATCGGCGCCGCCCAGAGTGGCGGGGACCCCAGCCGGTCCAGCAGCGCCCACATCTCGGCCACGTGTGGGGCGACCCAGTCCTCTTCACTCAGTCGCACCGCGCCCACCCATAGTTCGCCGACCGCATGCAGGGCGTAGAGGTCGACCGGGTGGCGCACGATCGCCTGCCGAGCGCGTTGCCAGGCCTGCTGCAGCAGACCCAGATCACCCTCCCGGCGGGCGATGCCCACCTCGATCGCGGCGGCGGTCAGCTCCTCCCGCGGCTCGAACTGACGATCAGTCAGCAACAAGCCGCGGGCCCGGTCCAGATCCCCGCGCTGCATGGCCGTCCAGGCCTGCAGCACGCGGTGCCGGGTCCGGGCGAACACCCCACCCAGATCCACCTCGACCGCGCGGGTGAGCACCGATTCGGCAACCCCGAACTCGCCGACGTTCAGTGCCACCACGGCGGCCAACGCGGCCGGGGTGTCGGGCAACAACGTGTTCCGCGCGGCCGGCTCCAACAGCCCGGCCGCCCGGGTGAGCTTGGACAACGCCGCGGTGGGCGGTCCGGTGATGCTGTCCAACAGTCCCGCCGCCACCAGCGACTCCACGCCGTCCCCGAGAGTCGGGATGCGGGAGGTCACCGGTGCCGCCGCGGCCCGTGCGCCGGCCAGGTCGCCGGTGCCGAGCAGGGCGGGCACCGCGGCCGGGCACTGCTGCCCCGACGTCGCGGCGAACCAACGGTGCAGGTCGGCCGCCCGGCTCAACATGCCGCGCCCGGACAGCACCGCGGCGGCCACCGCCACCGCGAGGTCCCGGTCGGCCGCGTTCGGATCGCCGACGGCAACGTCGGCCAGCCGCAGTGCGCCGTCGCGGTCCCCGGTCAGCGCGACCGCGCGGGCCAGTCGAGCGGCCACCCGATTCAGCGGAGTACCCGAGCGCACCGCGTCGGCCAGCATCGCGGCCAACCGGGCCGGGTCGACCTGCAGAGTTTCCGCGATCAGCCCGTCTTCGACGCTCGGCGTGGCGTCCGCGCCGCCCAGCAGCGCATCGGTGTCCAGCGGTGCGGTTTCCTCCGCAACCGCCGCCCTGGTGCGGGGCACGATCAACGCCGGTGCCGGTGCCACGCGTGTCCCTCCCTGCCCGGAGTTGGATACGTTCAGCGCGCTGTTCAATCAGCGCAGCCCCAGTGTGAACAACTGTCACTCAAATCCCATATGCCCCAATGGCAACGATCACCCCAATAGTCACTTGGTAAAAGAAGACGGGGCGGGGGCTCCCGTCGGATGACGATCGCGATTTAGACTGTTGCTTGCCCACAGACGTCCGGTACCCGAAGAGGACTGGAACGACGGCAATGAACGAACTGCAACGGCGCCCCGCGCCCGCCGGCGCGGCGCACCGACCTGCCCGGCTGGCGGTCGGTGTGCTCGGCTCCGGGCGCGTGGGTGCGATCCTCGGTGCGGCCCTGGCCCGCGCCGGACACCGCATCGTGGCCGCCTCCGGGGTGAGCAAGGCCAGCCGCGAGCGGGCTGCCGCACTACTCGGGGTGAACGAGGTCTCCGACCCGTTGGCCGTGGCCGGGGCCGCGGAACTGCTGCTGCTCGCCGTGCCCGACGACGTGCTGCCCGCCCTGGTCGCCGGTCTGGCCGAGGCCGAGGCGGTCCGCCCCGGCACGCTGGTCGCGCACACCTCGGGCCGCTACGGCACCGCCGTGCTCGAGCCGCTCACCCGCCACGGCGCGCTGCCGTTGGCGTTGCACCCGGTGATGACGTTCACCGGCACCGCGGTCGACCTGGCCCGACTGTCCGGCGCCTGCTTCGGCATTACCGCGCCCGACCCGCTGCGCCCGGTGGCCGAGGCGCTGGTGGTGGAGATGGGCGCCGACCCGCAGTGGGTGGCCGAGGAGCACCGGGTGCTCTACCACGCAGCGCTGGCCAACGGTGCCAATCACTTGGTCACCCTGGTCGCGCAGAGCGCGGACCTGCTGCACACCGCGGGCGTCGAGGAACCCAACCGGTTGCTCGGCCCGTTGCTCGGCGCGGCCCTGGACAACTCCCTGCGTAGCGGCGACGCCGCACTGACCGGCCCGGTCTCCCGCGGGGACGCGGGAACCGTGGCCGCGCACGTCGAGGTGATCGCCGAGCAGTCCCCACAGGCGGCCGCGGCCTACGTGGCCATGGCCCGGCTCACCGCGGACCGCGCGCTGGCCGCCGGAGGCCTGTCCGCCGACCGTGCCGAGGCTCTGCTGGATGCGCTGAGCGCGGCCCACCCGTTCGCCGGGGGCACCGCATGACCACCACTGTCCGCAACACCCTGGTGGCGCGTACCCGCGCCGATCTTGCCGCCGCGTTGGCTGCGCTGCCTGCTCCGCGTGGGGTGGTGATGACCATGGGTGCGTTGCACGACGGGCATGCCGAATTGATGCGCCGGGCGCGCACCGAATGCGCGAGCGTGGTCGCCACGTTGTTTGTCAACCCGCTGCAGTTCGGCGCCGGGGAGGATCTGGCCCGTTACCCGCGCACCTTCGACGCGGACCTCGCGATGTGCAATGAGACCGGGGTGGACGTGCTGTTCGCGCCGGGCGAGCCGGAGCTGTACCCGAACGGCCGACCGGCCACCGCGGTCACCGCCGGTCCGTTGGGCGATGTGCTGGAGGGCGCCTCCCGCCCCGGCCACTTCGACGGCGTGCTGACCGTGGTGCTCAAGCTGCTGCACCTGACGGAGCCTCAGGTTGCTTACTTCGGCGAGAAGGACTACCAGCAGCTGACCGTGATCCGGCAGATGGTCACCGACTTGGACCTCGATGTGCGCATCGCCCCGGTGCCCACGGTGCGCGAGGCGGATGGCCTGGCGCGGTCCAGCCGGAACAGATTTCTGAGTGACGAGCAACGCGCTGCAGCACTCGCGTTATCGCGTGGACTGCTGGCCGGGGCCGCGGCCGGCTACGCCGGCGCCGAGGCCGTACTGGCCGCGGCACACGCGGAGATCGACGGGGTTCCCGGTTTGGAATTGGACTATCTCCAGCTTCGTTCTACTGGGTTGGCGGCGGATCCAACAAGCGGGCCGGCCCGCTTGTTGGTGGCCGCTCGCACCGGCCAAACCCGCCTCATCGACAATCTGCCCGTGGAACTGCTCGACCCGGATCGACAACACTCGGCCCTTACCCCTCGCGAAGGGACCAGCTGATGTTCCGCACCATGCTCAAGTCCAAGATCCACCGCGCGACGGTGACGCAGGCCGATTTGCATTACGTCGGCTCGATCACCATCGACGAGGACCTGTTGGACGCCGCGAACCTGCTGCCCGGTGAGCAGGTGGCCATCGTCGACATCGACAACGGTGCCCGGCTGGAGACCTACGTGATCCCCGGTCCGCGCGGGTCCGGGGTCATCGGCATCAACGGCGCAGCGGCCCGGTTGGTCGCGCCCGGCGATCTGGTGATCATCATCAGCTACATGGGCGTGAGCGATGCCGAGGCCCGCGAGCTCAAGCCGACGGTAGTGCACGTGGACGGGCGCAATCAGATCGTGGTCATCGACGGTGACCCGGCGGCGCCGGTGCCCGAGTTCGGCGCGGCCCGCGGCGACGTGCGCGGGGACAGCATCAGCGGTGATCGCGCACCTGAATTTCACAGTTTGAATCGCCACGCGCTGCCGGTGCGCCCGTAATCGTGTCCACCTTCGCCGCGCGACTGACGGCCCCGGAACCCGGTTGGACCAGCGAGGCCGCCGTGGTCGTGGTGGGCTCGGGTATCGCCGGTCTCACCCTGGCGCTACGCGCGGCGGACCTGTTGCCGGATGCGGCCGGCGGCGTACTGCTGATCACCAAGGACGTGCTGTCCGCGGGCTCGACCCGCTGGGCGCAAGGGGGCATCGCCGCGGCGTTGGGGCCCGGCGACAGTCCCGAGGAACACCTGCGGGACACCATGTTGGCCGGCGACGGCCTGTGCGACGCCGATGCAGTGCGGGTGCTCGTCACCGAGGGACCCGCAGCCGTCCGCCGACTGATCTCCTCCGGGGCCGTGTTCGACCGTGCCGCCGACGGCCAGTTGGCGCTGGGCCTGGAGGGAGGTCACCGCCGCAAGCGCATTGCGCACGCGGGCGGGGACGCCACCGGCGCAGAGATCCAACGGGCGCTGATTCACGCGGTGCACGCGCAGCCGCGCATCGAGGTCATCGAGCACGCGCTTGCCCTGGACCTGCAGCTGGCCGCGGACGGCGGGGTCGCGGGCATCACCCTGCACGTGATGGGCGTCGGCCAACGCGACGGCGTGGGCGCGGTCGCCTGCCGCGCGGTGGTCCTGGCCACCGGCGGACTGGGTCAGATCTACGCCGCCACCACCAACCCGGTGGTGTCCACCGGCGACGGCACGGCGATGGCGTTGCGGGCCGGGGCCATCGTCCGCGACCTGGAGTTCGTGCAGTTCCACCCCACCGTGCTGTGGCTCGGTGAGCCGCACTCAGATGACACCGGCGGCGGGCGGCAGCCGCTGATCTCCGAGGCGGTGCGCGGCGAGGGCGCCTTCTTGGTGGACGCGACCGGCCGCCGTTTCATGCAGGGCGTGCACGAGCTCGCCGACCTCGCGCCGCGCGACGTGGTCGCCAAGCAGATCCTGCGCATCATGGAGGGCACCGGTGCGCCGCACGTGTGGCTGGACGCGCGTGGGTTCGGTGCAACGCGCTGGGCCGAGCGATTTCCCACCATCCTGGCCACCTGTCGCGACCACGGCATCGACCCGGTGACCGACCTCATTCCGGTGGTGCCCGCCTGCCACTACGCCTCCGGCGGCGTCCGCACCGATCTGAACGGACGCTCCTCGGTGCCCGGCCTCTACGCGTGCGGCGAGGCCGCCTGCTCCGGCGTGCACGGTGCCAACCGGTTGGCGTCCAACTCGCTGTTGGAGGGCCTGGTGTTCGCCGAGCGCATCGCGGCTGACCTGGTCCGGGCGCTGCCGCCGCGGCGGGTGCCCGCCCCGGACCGCCGGCCGCGCGCGCTGCTCGATGGCGCGGTGCGGGGCGAGCTGCAACGGCTGATGAGCTCCGGCGCCGGTGTGCTGCGCAGCCGGGAGGGTCTGGCCCGTACCGCCGACGCACTCGGCGAGCTTGCCGCCGCTCATCCCGGATCACCCGGCGTGGAGGCCTGGCAGGCGACCAATCTGCACACCATCGCCACCGTGCTGGTGGCCGCGGCCGCTGCGCGGGAGGAGACCCGGGGATCCCATTGGCGGGAGGATTTCCCCGCGCGCGACGATGTGCACTGGCAACGTCACCTGGACGCGCACAGCGGCGGGGGAGCGGTACACATGGCGCTGAGCCCGATCGCTGCGCCCACCGCCGATCCGGCACCGTCCGCCGCGCTGCTCGCCGAGCTCGCCGATGCGGGTCTGGACTTCGTCGAGATCGAGGCGATCGTCGACCGCGCGCTGGCCGAGGATCTCGGTCCCGGTCGCGACGACGTGACCAGCGTGGCCACCGTGCCCGCCGGGCAGACCGCCCGCGCCGACCTGGTGGCCCGTGGCGACGGCGTTGTCGCCGGGCTGGCGGTGGCCCGCCTGGTCTTCGAGCGGGTGTCCGGCGGCGACGTGGTGGTGGAGCGGTTCGCCAAGGACGGGGAGTGGACGCACCGGGGCGAGGTGCTGCTCACGGTGCACGGGCACACCCGGCACCTGCTGGTCGCCGAACGCACCGCGCTGAACCTGCTCAGCCGCATGTGCGGGGTGGCCACCGCGACCCGGGCCTGGGCCGACGCGCTGTCCGAATCGGGCGCGAAAGTGCGCGACACCCGCAAGACCACACCCGGCCTGCGGGTGCTGGAGAAGTACGCGGTGCGCTGTGGCGGCGGGGTCAACCACCGGATGGCACTGTGGGACGAGGCGCTGATCAAGGACAACCACGTGTTGGCCGCGGGCGGGGTGGTGGCCGCGTTCGAGGCAGTGCGCCGCGCCTACCCCGCAGTGCCGGTGGAGGTCGAGGTGGACTCCCTGGACCAACTCGACGACGTCCTCAAGGCCGGGGCCGATTTGGTGCTGCTGGACAACTTCACCCCCGCACAGATGCGGACAGCCGTAACCCGTAACGCCGGCCGGGCCCGGCTGGAGGCCAGTGGCGGTCTCACCCTGGCCGACGCGGCCGCGGTGGCCGCGACCGGTGTGGACTTCGTGTCGGTGGGGGCGCTCACCCACTCCGCGCCCGTGCTCGACGTCGCTCTCGACCTGCGCCCTGAGGACCTGTAGATGCTGCTCACCATCGACGTCGGCAACACCCACACGGTGCTCGGCCTGTTCGAGGGGTCGACGATCGTCGAGCACTGGCGCATCTCCACCGACGCCCGACGGACCGCCGATGAGTTGGCGGTCACCGTGGATTCGCTGCTGGCGCATTCCGACTCCGCCGAACACGGCCAACGACTCAGCGGCATCGCGATCTGTTCCACCGTGCCCTCGGTGCTGCACGAGATGCGCGAGATGGTGCTCCGCTATCACGGTGCCGTGCCCACCGTGGTCGTCGAACCGGGTGTACGCACCGGGGTGCCGGTGCTGATGGACAACCCCAAGGAGGTGGGCGCCGACCGGATCGTGAACGCGTTGGCGGCCGCGCACCTCTACGGCGGGCCGTGCATCGTCGTCGATTTCGGCACCGCCACCACCTTCGACGCGGTGTCCGCCAAGGGGGAGTACGTCGGCGGCGCGATCGCGCCGGGCATCGAGATCTCGGTGGAGGCATTGGGCGCCCGCGGCGCCCAACTGCGCAAGGTGGAATTGGCCCGGCCGCGTTCGGTGATCGGCAAGAGCACGGTGGAGGCCATGCAGTCCGGCATCCTTTACGGCTTTGCCGGTCAGGTGGACGGCATCGTGGACCGGATGGCCGGGGAGCTGTCCGACGATCCCGACGGCGTCACCGTGGTGGCCACCGGCGGTCTGGCGCCGATCGTGCTGGGGGAGTCCACCAGCATCGACAAGCACGAGCCGTGGCTCACCCTGATCGGCCTGCGGCTGATCTTCGAACGGAACACCACCGCCTGACGCGGGGCGTCAGCCGCGGCGTCGGGCGCCCGCGATGATCACGGCGCAGGCCGGCTGAGCTCCTTCGCAGAGGGAAGTACCCTCTGCCGGGTGAGCGAGGACGAAGAACTCCCGGAGCAGATGCGGGTGCGGCGGGAGAAGCTGGACCGGCTGCGCGCCGCCGGTGTCGACCCCTACCCGGTGGGATATCCGCGCACCGCAACCATCGCCGAGGTAATCGAGTCCCACCCGGACCTGCCGGTCGACGTGGCCACCGGCGACATTGTGGGCATCGCGGGTCGGGTGCTGCTCTCCCGCACCGGCGGCAAGTTGTGCTTCGCCACGCTGCGCGACGGCACCGGCGATCTGCAGGTGATGTTGTCGCTGGACAAGGTGGGTGAGCAGCGCTTGGCCGCGTGGAAGAGCGATGTCGACCTCGGCGACCACGTCGGCATCACCGGTGAGGTGATCACCTCCAAACGCGGTGAACTGTCCGTGCTGGCACACGACTGGGCGCTGACCGCCAAGTGCCTGCGGCCGTTGCCGGACAAGCACAGGGGTCTGATCGACCCGGAGGCGTTGGTCCGGCAGCGCTACGTGGATTTGATCGTGAACCCCGATGCGCGCCGCATGCTGACCATGCGGTCGGACATGGTGCGTTCGCTGCGCAACACGTTGGCCGACGCGGGATTCCTCGAGGTGGAAACCCCGATGCTGCAGGCCATCCATGGTGGTGCGAATGCGCGTCCGTTCATCACGCATATCAATGCCTACGACGCTCAGCTCTATCTGCGCATCGCGCCGGAGTTGTATTTGAAACGGTTGGCCGTCGGCGGCGTGGAGAAGGTCTTCGAGATCAACCGGAACTTCCGCAACGAGGGTGTGGATGCCTCGCACAATCCGGAGTTCACCATGCTGGAGGCCTACGAGGCCTACGGCGATTACAACAGCATGGCCGTCCTGACGCAGCGTCTGATTCAGACGGCTGCGGCGGACGCATTGGGTGCCACGGTGATCCGCCACGGCGATGCGGAGTACGACATCGGCGGCGAGTGGCGGACGGTGACCGTCAACGAGGGCCTTTCCGACGTTCTCGGTACCCCGATCACTGCGGACACTGGGTTGCCCGAGTTGATCCGGTTGTGTGAGAAGGCCGAGGTGCCGACCGATCCATCCTGGAACCGCGGCCAGGTGATTCTGGAGATGTACGAACGGCTTCTCGAGGAACACACCGTGCTGCCCACCTTCTACCGGGATTTCCCGACCGAGGTGTCCCCGCTCACCCGCGCGCACCGGGTGGATCCGCGGCTGGCCGAACGTTGGGACCTGGTGGCATTTGGTCATGAGATCGGCACCGCATATTCCGAGCTGATCGACCCCACTGAGCAGCGCGTTCGATTCACCGCGCAATCCTTGTTGGCGGCCGGCGGCGACCCCGAGGCCATGCAGCTGGACGAGGACTTCCTGCGCGCACTGGAGTACGCGATGCCACCCACCGGAGGTATGGGAATGGGCGTCGACCGATTGCTGATGATGTTCACCGGTGCGAGCATCCGGCAGACCGTGTTGTTCCCGTTCGTGCGGCCGCAGAGCTGAACCGATGACCGCTGACGGTGTGGTGATCCGCCGCGCCCGGACCGCCGACGTACGCTCGATCGGCACGTTCATTGATGTCTACGCCGACGACCGGATCCTGCTGTCCAAAGCCACCGTCATGCTCTATGAGGATGTCCAGGAATTCTGGGTGGCCGAACTGGACAACGCGGTGATCGGTTGCGGGGCGCTGCACGTGATGTGGGAGGACCTCGCCGAGGTGCGCACGCTGGCCGTTGCCCCGGCGCACCGCCATCGCGGCATCGGTCATCTGTTGCTGGACCGGTTGATGACGGTTGCCCGTGAGTTGGGTGTACGAAAGGTGTTCTGCTTGACCTTCGAGGTCGACTTCTTCTCCCGACATGGATTCCGGATCATCGACGATGTTCCGGTAGATCCCGCCGTGTTCGCACAGATCCTGAAGTCCTATGACGAGGGCGTTGCGGAGTTCCTGGATCTGGAACGGGTCAAACCGAACACTTTGGGCAACTCGCGGATGTTGCTGGAGCTGTAGATCCCATTCGCGCGGCGCAATTGCGCGATTCTGGAATTCCTGGTTTGCTTTTGATCGCGCGGCGCGGCGGTGCGTCGGGGGACAGAGCAGAGGAATCTCACAGATGGCATCCAAGACCCTGGTCATTCTCGAGGACGACCTTGACGGCGGAGCGGCCGACGAGACCGTGTCGTTCTCCTTGGATGGCGTCTCGTATGAGATCGACCTGTCCTCGAAGAACGCCACCAAGCTGCGTGATGCGCTGGCCTCTTATGTCGGTTCGGCCCGGCGTGTCGGGGGCCGCGCCGCACGGGGTCGCGCCGGTTCGGCAAAAGGCGCACGCGCGGGCGCGGTGAACACTTCAGAGATTCGCGACTGGGCGCGCGCCAAGGGCCTGGACGTCTCCGAGCGCGGCCGAATTCCGGCCACGATCATTGAGCAGTACAACGCCGCGCACAAATAGTGCGTCATCCCGTGCCGTAGGCGTCGGTGACGGTCTCAAAGATCGAGACCCCACTGGCCCCACTGGCGCCGGTGGCCCTTGCCCGCAATGACACGTTCCCCTTCGCCGGGTTGGAAATGCTGCTCACCCAGCGGTGCCCGCCCGGGCACCAGTTTGACCGTGTGCCAGGTCTTGCCCTCGGTGGAATAGGCCGGCGTCACCGAGCGCACTGCCCTCAGCCCGATCGCCACCTGGGTCTTGCCGTGGCCAGGTTGACCAGTTTGGAGTCCAGCACCGCGGGCTGACCGGACCTGGTCAAACGCTGACCTTGACCGTGGCCGTGCCGGCGTCGGCAGCAGAAATCCCGAGCCCGGATGCGAGGACGGCGAGGGTGCCCAGCGCGGCGATCCGGGGACGGGAATGCATCGGTCTCCTGGTCCGTTGAAACCCCTGTACCCAAGAGTAAGTCTTCGCCCGGTTTGTCTCGTCATTCCTTCCGGTGAGCGCACTTGGGTGCTCCCTACGCCGGACCCCCGCCGGGGCTAGAGTTGCCAGCAGACGGTGGGTGGGTCCTCCATACACCGCCTCGCCCCGCTCTAAGGAGCACGCACGATGTTCGAGAGATTTACCGACCGCGCCCGTCGCGTTGTGGTCCTGGCCCAAGAAGAAGCCCGGATGCTGAATCACAACTACATCGGCACCGAGCACATCCTGCTCGGACTCATCCATGAGGGTGAGGGCGTAGCCGCCAAGGCGCTGGAGAGCCTCGGCATCTCGCTGGAGGCCGTCCGCCAACAGGTCGAAGAGATCATCGGACAGGGCCAGCAGGC
>DASXPS010000004.1 GCA_036493475.1 Sporichthyaceae bacterium
AACCCCCTTTCCGGAACCACGCCCACCCGAGGCGACACTCGGGCCATCACGCTGCCAGCACACCAAAATCGGGCAGCAGCAAAATCACTTCTCCACGTCGAAGATCATCCGGCTGCTACTCGCGGATTCGGGTCTGACCGCCGAGGTGGTGGTCGGGTTCGCGGGTGACGTCGCGGTTGGGTGGGGGCAGGCTGGCGGGGTTGCGCTGACGCCGCTCCCCGGGAGGTTCGCTATGGCGACCCGTGTGGTGACCGTGAACGACATCCTGGATGGGCACGTGGGTCTGGATCTGGAGTGCTTCGACCGGATCTACCTCAACGGGTGGGTGCACAACCTGCAGGTGTCCGGGCAGGTGGTCAACCGCCCGCAGCCGCGCAGCCGCGCGTCCAGGTCGTCGTTCAGATCGCCTCGGCCAGTCGGCGGGCCAGGTCGACCTGAGCGATCTTGGGTCCGCGTTGGCGACCCAACCGGGTCTTGGTGCGCCGGTAGCGCTCGGCATAGACCGGATGGCGGCCGGCGTGGGTGGCGGCTTCGATCAATGCCCAGCGCAGGTATTTGGGCCCGTTCTTGCTCAGCGGGCCGCGGTGGTCCTTGCCGCCGGACTGGTAGACCCGCGGACACAGCCCGGTGTAGCCGGCCAGCTTGGTCGGGCTGGGGAAGCGGGTGATGTCGCCGATCTCCGCGGCGATGGTGTAGCCGAGCACCCACCCGACACCGGGGGTGGTCATCAGCAGCGGGACATAGCGATGATCGGCGCCCAGACGGCGCAGGGCCCGCTCGCACGTGGTGATCTCCGTGTCGAGCTGGTCGATCAGCTGCAGCGCAGCGGCGGTGTCGGCCGCCCACGGTTCGGGCAGCTCCAACCGCGCCAGTAGCTCCCGGCCGCCGACGCCGAACAGGTCGGCCACCGGGCAGGGGTGGCCGAACGCGAGCAGGGTGGCGTGGATGCGGTTCTTCAGCGCGGTGCGGTGGCGGACCAGGTGTAGCCGCCAGCGGGCCTGTTCTCGTTCGGCGCGCACCGTGGGGGTGGGCAGCCAGATCGCGGGCACCAGGTCGCGGCGCGACAGTTCGGCCAGCACCCAGGAGTCGATCTTGTCGGTTTTGCAGGCCAGCGGGGCCAGGCCCTTGACCTTCTGGGCGTCGGCGATCTCCACCTGCCAGCCCGCCAGCTCCAGCTGGTCGTGCACGAAGCGAGCGCCGTTCATCGACTCGATCGCCGCGTAGACCGGCCCGCCGAACCCGCCGATCCGCTCGGCCAGCACCGCCAACCCGCCCCGATCAGGCACCGCGGTGGTCACCGCCAACGGCGCGCCCGCCTCGTCCATCACATGAACATCCAGCCGCGTTCGACTCAAGTCCAACCCGACGTGCACCATGACAACCGGCCTCCTTCCGACACGCTCTTGGTCAGCAGTAAGCGTGCCTCCGGGGGAGGCCCCCGGCTTCATGACATTCACTGAGCGCTTCTGCTGATGTGACCAGCGCATCGGTTGGCGCCGTCCACGTCCTCGACTGCGACGAGGAAGGACGGAGGACCCTCACACTGCAGGCGTAGATACCTGACCGGGCCGCTCGCTCTTTGCACGGTGAAGCGGTCCAGGACGCGAGCCGGTTGCC
>DASXPS010000005.1 GCA_036493475.1 Sporichthyaceae bacterium
GCCTGGGTGCCGGAGTAGTCGAACTCGCAGGCCTGCCCGATGACGATGGGGCCGGACCCGATCACCAGCACCGAGTCGATGTCGTCACGCCGAGGCATCCACGCTCCTATTGCTCATCAGATCGGCGAAACGGTCGAACAGGTAACCGGCGTCGTGCGGACCGGCCGCGGCCTCCGGGTGGTACTGCACGGAGAACGCCGGGACGTCCAGGCAGCGGACGCCCTCCACGACGTCATCGTTGAGGCAGACGTGGGACACCTCGGCGCGCCCGTACGGCGTCTCGGTGGCGCCCTGCCGCGGTGCGTCCACCGCGAAGCCGTGATTGTGCGCGGTGATCTCCACCTTGCCGGTGGTGCGGT
Source organism: Sporichthyaceae bacterium (assembly GCA_036493475.1). Taxonomy (NCBI): domain Bacteria; kingdom Bacillati; phylum Actinomycetota; class Actinomycetes; order Sporichthyales; family Sporichthyaceae; species Sporichthyaceae bacterium. The sequence goes on from DASXPS010000005.1 coordinate 360, forward strand.
CCATCACCGGTTGGTTGATGCCGCGGTGGCCGAAGCGCAGTTTGTAGGTGCCGAAGCCCAACGCCCGGCCGAGGATCTGATTGCCGAAGCAGATGCCGAACAGCGGCACCCGGGCCTGCAGCACGCCACGGGCGAGATCCACCGCGTAGTCGGCGACGCCGGGATCGCCCGGCCCGTTGGACAGGAACACCCCGTCCGGGTCGCGGGCCAGCACCTCGGCCGCCGTCACGGTGGCGGGCACGACGTGGACCTCGATGCCGCGCTGCGCCATGCGGTGCGGAGTCATCGCCTTGATGCCGAGGTCGACGGCCACCACGGTGAGCCGCTTCTCCCCAATTGCGGGCACCACGTAGGGCTGCGGGGTGGACACCTCCTTGGCGAGGTCCGCGCCGAGCATGTCCGGTGAGTCCAGCACTCGTTGCAGCAGCGCGGCCGGCTCGGCCTCGATGCTGGACACCCCGACCCGCATGGCACCCGCATCGCGCAGATGGCGGGTCAACGCCCGGGTGTCGATGCCGCTGATGCCCACGACCTGCTGGGCGCGCAGTTCGTCCTCGAGGGATCGAACGGATCGCCAGTTCGACGGGACGCGGGCCGGGTCGCGCACCACGTAGCCGGCCACCCAGATCCGACCGGACTCCGGGTCCTCGTCGTTGACCCCGGTGTTGCCGATGTGCGGGGCGGTCATCACCACGACCTGCTTGTGGTACGAGGGGTCGGTCAGCGTTTCCTGATACCCGGTCATGCCGGTGGAGAACACCGCCTCGCCGAAGGTCTCCCCGACCGCGCCGTAGCCCTCGCCATGAAACGTGGTGCCGTCCTCCAGCACCAGCAGCGCCCGATCCCGCGTCATGCGATCTTCCCGTCCAGCACCGTCGGCCGCCCGCGCAGGAACGTGGCGTACACCGCGCCCGGCAACTCCCGTCCCCGGTAGGGAGTGTTGCGGCTGCGCGAGGCCAGCTGATCGCCGTCCACCACCCACGGGGCGCTCGGGTCGTAGAGAGTGAGGTTGGCCGGTTGGTCCACCGCGATGCTCCGCCCGTGCCCGTCCACCCGACCGATGCGCGCCGGGCGGATGGACATCCGGTCGGCCACCCCGGCCCAGTCCAGCAGTCCGGTATCCACCATCACCTGCTGCACCACGGCCAGCGCGGTCTGCAGGCCCAGCATGCCCATGGCCGCCGCCGCCCACTCGCAATCCTTGTCCTCATCGGCGTGCGGGGCGTGGTCGGTGGCCACCGCGTCGATGGTGCCGTCGGCGAGACCCGCCCGCAGCGCCTCCACATCGGAGTGCGTGCGCAGCGGCGGATTCACCTTGTAGATCGGGTCGTAGGAGCGCACCAGGTCATCGGTAAGCACCAGGTGATGAGGCGTCACCTCGGCGGTGACGTCCCAGCCCTTGGCCTTCGCCCAGCGAATCAGGTCCACCGAGCCCGCGGTGGACACGTGGCAGACGTGCAACCGGGAGCCGACATGCGCGGCCAGCAGGCAGTCACGGGCGATGATCGCCTCCTCGGCCACCGCGGGCCAACCGCCCAGGCCGAGCAGCGCCGACATCTCGCCCTCGTTCATCTGCGCGCCCTCGGTGAGCCGGGGCTCCTGCGCGTGCTGGGCGATCACCCCGTCGAAGGCCTTCACATACTCCAGCGCGCGGCGCATCAGCACCGCGTCGGACACACACTTGCCGTCGTCGGAGAACACCCGCACCGCGGCCGGGCAGTCGGCCATCGCGCCGAGTTCGGCCAGCCACTCACCGGCCAGTCCCACGGTCACCGCGCCCACCGGGCGGACATCGGCGTGCCCGTACTCCTGGCCCATTCGCCACACCTGTTCGACAACCCCGGCGGTGTCGGCCACCGGCGAGGTGTTGGCCATCGCGTGCACCGCGGTGAACCCGCCCAGCGCGGCAGCGCGGGTGCCGGATTCCACGGTCTCCGCATCCTCCCGGCCGGGCTCACGCAGATGCGTGTGCAGGTCCACCAGACCGGGCAGCGCGATCAATCCCGCGGCGTCCACGACGTGCGCGCCGGCCGCGGACAGGCCCGGCCCGATCTCCACGATCCGCCCGTCGGCCAGCAGCAGATCGGTGGGTTCGCCGCCCAGCGGCGCGGCCCCTCTCACGATGAACGAACTCATGCACCTTCCGTTTCGTCGTCCCGACCGATGGCGGGCTCACTGCCGGACAGCAGCAGATAGAGCACCGCCATGCGCACACTCAGCCCGTTGCTGACCTGCTCGACGATCGTCGAGCGCACCGAGTCGGCGACCGGGGCGGTGATCTCCATGCCCCGGTTCATCGGCCCCGGGTGCATGACGATGGCGTGCTCCGGCAGCGTCGCCATGCGCTCGGAGTGCAGGCCGTAGCGGCGGCTGTACTCGCGCGCACTGGGGAAGAACGCGGCGTTCATCCGCTCGCGCTGCACCCGCAGCATCATCACCACGTCGCTCTTGGGCAATTCGGCGTCCAGGTCATAGGACACCGCGCACGGCCACGATCCGACGCCCACCGGCAGCAGGGTGGGTGGGGCGACCAGGGTGACCTCGGCGCCCAGGGTGTGCAGCAGCAGCACGTTGGATCGGGCCACCCGGCTGTGCAGGATGTCGCCGACGATCGACACCCGGCGGCCCTCGATGCCGCCCAGCCGATCGCGCATGGTGTAGGCGTCCAGCAGCGCCTGGGTGGGGTGCTCGTGCGTGCCGTCCCCGGCGTTGATCACAGAACCGCGAATCCAACCCGCAGTTGCCAACCGGTGCGGTGCGCCGGACGCGAAGTGCCGCACCACGACCGCATCCGCGCCCATGGCCTCCAGGGTCAGCGCGGTGTCCTTGAGGCTTTCCCCCTTGGACACCGACGAGCCTTTCGCGGCGAAGTTGATCACGTCGGCACTCAACCGCTTGGCGGCCAGCTCGAACGAGGTACGGGTGCGCGTGGAGTCCTCGTAGAACAGGTTGACCACGGTGCGCCCGCGCAGCGTCGGCAGTTTCTTGATCGGCCGGTCGGCCAGCCGGGCCAGTTCCGCCGCGGTGTCCAGAATCGCCACCGCGTCATCCCGGGTCAGGTCTGCGGCGCTCAACAGATGTCGCTTCATGAGCGCTCCCCCAACAGCACGCAATCCTCGTCGTCGTGTTCGGCCAGTCGTACGGATACCGTCTCGGCCAGCGAGGTGGGCAGATTCTTGCCCACGTAGTCCGCGCGGATCGGCAGTTCCCGGTGTCCGCGGTCGACGAGCACCGCCAGTTGCACCGCGCGCGGCCGGCCGATGTCGTTGAGCGCGTCCAGCGCGGCCCGGATGGTGCGTCCGGAGAACAGCACGTCATCGACCAGCACAACCACCAGATCGTCGACCCCGGCGGGCGGCACATCGGTGCGTCCGGGAGAACGGGCGGGGCGCAGCGCGATGTCGTCGCGATACATGGTGACGTCCAGCGAACCGACCGGGGGCGGCTCGCCCTCCACTTCACCGATGCGGGCGGCCAACCGGCGCGCCAGCGGCACACCCCGGGTGGGGATGCCGAGCAGCACCACGTCGCGGGCGCCCTTGTTGCGTTCGATGATCTCGTGCGCGATGCGGGTCAGTGCCCGACGCACATCGGCAGCCTCCAGGACCGGACGGCCCGAGGCAGGCCCGCGTGCGGGCCCCGGCGCGGCGATAGCCATGCGAGGTTCACCCCTTCCCCGCCTCTCCGGACGGGCCTTAAAGGGACCGACTTTGCGTGCTCAGCCTAGCAACCGGGAAGGAGACCGGACACATGCCCCGGGACGGGTCAAAGCAGAAATTGGGTGACCAATCGTCAGAATGCCTGCCGCACACTGGTTGACGCCGATGCTAACTCTGCGTAGTGTTACCGTGCGTAGTGAGTGGCATGACAGAGAGCTACTCCACCGATCGTCAGGAGTCACCCGTGCCGAGTGAGTACGCCAAGTCGCTGGGCTCTCGACTGCGGGCCATCCGCACCCAACAGGGCCTGTCGTTGCACGGCGTGGAGGAGAAGTCGCGCGGTCGGTGGAAGGCCGTGGTGGTGGGCTCCTACGAGCGTGGCGACCGTGCGGTGACCGTGCAGAAGCTCGCCGAATTGGCCCAGTTCTATGGCGTCCCGGTGGCCGAACTCCTGCCCGGCGGCACCCCGTCCGGCGCGGCCGAGCCGCCGCCGCGCCTGATCCTCGACCTGGAAAAGTTGCAGGACGCGCCGGCCGAGGCGGCGGGCCCGTTGTTGCGCTACGCCGCGACCATCCAGTCCCAACGCGGCGACTACAACGGCAAGGTGCTCTCCATCCGCCAGGACGACCTGCGCACGCTCGCGGTGATCTACGATCGTCCGCCGAGCAAGCTCACCGAGGACCTGATGAAGTGGGGCGTGCTGCACCCCGGCCGTGGGCGCGACGAGGACTACTGAGCCGGCGTCGCCCGGGAGCGCTACGCGCTCAGCGTCGGCTTGAGCTCCAGAATGCGGGCGAGCAGTCCGTTGACGAACGCCGGGGACTGATCGGTGGACAACTCGGTGACCAACTCCACCGCCTCGCTGATCGCGACCGCGTCGGGGATGTCGTCCGCCCACAGCAGTTCATAGATCCCCACCCGCAACACGTTGCGGTCCACCGCGGGCATCCGGTCCATCGGCCAGTCGACCGCATAGGTGGCCAGCAGGTCATCGATGCGTACCCGTTGCGCCGTCACGCCCTCGACCAACGCGACGGTGTACTCACGGACCGGCGGATCCTCCGCGGCCACCCGTTCGGCCAGGGTGAGCAGCACGTCCCGCCGACGCAGGTCCGCCTCGAAAAGAATGTCGACCGCGCGCTTGCGGGCCTTGTTTCGGGCGCTCAGTTGACCCGCCCGGTGTACTCGCCCGACCGGGTGTCCACCTTGACCTTCTCGCCGGTCACGATGAACAGCGGCACCTGAATCGAGGCGCCGGTTTCCAACGTGGCGGGCTTGGTCCCGGAGGTGGATCGGTCCCCGGCCAGACCCGGCTCGGTGTAGGAGATGACCAACTCCACCGACGGCGGGAGTTCCACGTACAGCGCGGCGCCCTCGTGCAGCGCCACCGTGGCGTTCTGGTTCTCCAACATGTACTTGGACGCGTCGCCGACGGTCGCCGCCGGCACCGGGGTCTGCTCATAGGACTGCGTATCCATGAACACGAAGTCCTCGCCGTCCTTGTACAGGTACTGCATCTCGCGCTTGTCGACGCTCGCGGTCTCCACCTTGATGCCCGCGTTGAAGGTCTTGTCCACCACCTTGCCGGACAGCACATTCTTCAGCTTGGTGCGCACAAACGCGGGCCCCTTGCCGGGCTTGACGTGCTGAAAGTCCACCACAGACCACAACTGGCCCTCGATGTTGAGCACGAGTCCGTTCTTCAGATCGTTCGTCGTCGCCACAAGCCCGTCTTTCCCTGCGTCCGTAGTGGTCAGCGGACGAGAATACGCGGCTTCAGTCCAGGACCAGCAATTCCTTGGTGGACATGGTCAGCAGCTCGGGCCCGTCGGTGCCCACCACCAGGGTGTCCTCGATGCGCACCCCGCCGCGGCCGGGCAGGTAGACGCCGGGCTCCACGGTCACCGGGCAGCCGGCGTGCAGCGTCCCGGCTCCGGTCGCGGCAATCAGCGGTGCCTCATGGATCTGCAGCCCGATGCCGTGCCCAAGCCCATGCCCGAAGTGCTCCCCGTGCCCGGCCTCGGTGATCACGGTGCGGGCGGCGGCGTCCACCGCGGCCACCTCGGCGCCCGGTGCCAGGGCCTGACGGCCGGCGCGTTGCGCGGCGAACACCAGGTCGTAGATCTCCACCTGCCAGTCCTCGGGGTTCGCCCCCACCACGAAGGTGCGGGTCATGTCCGAGTGGTAGCCGTCGAACCGGGCCCCGAAGTCGATCTTGAGAAGATCGCCCTGCAGGATCCGCCGGTCAGTGGGCCGGTGGTGCGGGATCGCCGAGTTCGCGCCGGTGGCGACGATCGTGGAGAAGGCCGCGGCCTCCGCACCGGACTCGAGCATGCGCCGCTCGAGTTCGCGGGCCACGTGCCGTTCGGTGCGGCCGCACACCAAGCCGTCGACCACGTCGGCCAACGCCGCATCGGCGATCGCCGCGGCCTGCCGCAGCGCGGCCAGTTCGACCTCGTCCTTGACCATGCGCAGCGCTTCGACCGCGCGGGCGACGGAAACCAGATCCAAGTCCGGGCACTCGCGCCGCAGGGCGGTGTGCAGGTCGACGGTGACCTGATGGGACTCGAAGGCCAACCGGCGCACGCCGAGCCCCGCCGCACGGCGAGCCAGCTCCGCGGCCACCGCTCGCTCCACGACCAGTTCCACGTCCGGTGCCGCGTCGCCCGCCGCGACCTGGTATCGGCTGTCGGTGGCCAAAAGCGCGGCGTCGGCTGTCACCAATAACGCCGCGTTGGAGGAGGCCAATCCGGTCAGGTAGAGCACATTGACCAAATCGGTGATCAGCGCGGCGTCCTGCTCGGCTGCCGCGAGCATCGACCGCAGCCGATTGCGACGCACAGCATGGACATCGGGCACTCGATCAGGGTACGGCCCGGAGCCCGTGCGCGGGGCCAGTGACTGCCCGTCAGATAATGGCCAACGCGCGCAGCGCCAACCGGTAGGAATCAACGCCGAAGCCCGCAATGGTGCCGGTGGCCACCCCGGCGATGACCGAGTTGTGCCGGAACGTCTCCCGTCGGGCCGGATTGCTGATGTGGACCTCGATCAGCGGGGCACGCAGTTGCGCGCAGGCGTCGCGAACGGCGTAGGAGTAGTGGGTGAACGCGGCCGGGTTGAGCACTACCGGAATTGCCTCGTCCGCGGCGGCGTGCAACCACCCGATCAATTCGGCCTCGTCGTCGGTCTGCCGGACCTCGACGGCCAGACCCAATTCCGCGCCGAGCGCCTTGCACTCCTGCGCGAGGTCGGCATAGGACGTGGCCCCGTAGACGTCGGGCTCGCGCGAACCCAACCGACCCAGATTGGGGCCGTTGAGCACCCACACCGTTCTCATGCCGAGATCCTTCGATAAGCCTCAACCAGCAGGTCCGGGTCGGGATCGGCGGCGATCACGGGCTGCGCCAGGGCGTCCAGGACGACCAGTCGAAGCGTGTCGCCGCGGGACTTCTTGTCCACGCTCATCGCGGCCCGCAGCGTTGGCCAGCGATCGCCGCGGTACGTGGTCGGCAGACCCACGGCGGTCAGGATTCGCCGGTGGCGCTCGACCAGCTCGGCGTCGATGCGGCCCTGCAGCGCGGCCACCTCCGCGACGAACGCCATGCCAACCGCGACCGCCGAGCCGTGCCGCCAGCGGTAGCTCTCCGCGCGCTCGATCGCGTGGCCGAGCGTGTGCCCGTAATTGAGCATCTCCCGGCCGATGCCCCCGCCGGCTCCGGTCTCCCTCAGGTCCACCGACACCACGTTCGCCTTCACCTGGATCGACCGGGTGATCAACTCGCGGGTCCACCGACCCTCCGGGGTGATCGCCTGATCCGGCGCACGTTCGACGATGTCGAGGATCTCCGGGTCGGCGATGAAGCCGGCCTTGACCACCTCGGCCAGGCCACTGCACCACTCTTCCGCGGGCAGGGTGCGCAACACTGCCAGATCACACAGCACGCCAACCGGGGTGTGGAAAGAGCCGACCAGGTTCTTGCCCTCCTCGGTGTTGATCCCGGTCTTGCCGCCGACCGCGGCATCCACCATGGCCAACAACGTGGTGGGCACCTGCACCAGCTTCACTCCGCGCAACCAGGTGGCCGCGACGAACCCGGCAAGGTCGGTGGCGGCGCCACCACCCACGCCGACGATGGCGTCGGTCCGGGTGAAGTTGGCCCGACCGAGTTCCGCCCAGCACTGCGCGGCCGTGGCGACGGTCTTGGCCTCCTCGGCGTCCGGCACCTCGATGGTCAGCGCGCGATAGCCGGCCTTGGTCAGGTGCTCGCTGATCGCCGCGCCGAGGAAGCGCAGCTGCTCGGGACAGATCAGCGCGACTGAGGCAACGTCAGAACCCAGCAGGGCGGGCAATTCCCCGGCCAGGCCGAAGCCGACCAGCACCTCGTAGGGTGCCGGGCCGCCCACGTGCAGCCGGTCCGGCTCGGCCGCGCTCATGAGCCCACCTCGGTGGACTCCAGGGCCGCCAACACCTGTGCGACCACGTCATGGACCTTGCCGTCGGCACCGATGGTGAACGTGGCCACCTCGGAGTACAGCGGGCGGCGGGCGTCCAGCAGCCTGCGCAAGGTGGCGCGTGGGTTGTCCAGCAGCAGCGGGCGGTCCCGGTTGAGTCCGACCCGACGGGCGGCCATCGGCAGCCCGACATCGAGGTAGACGACCCGTTGCCCGGCCAGGGCCGCCCGGGTCTGTTCGGCCAACACCGCGCCGCCGCCGAGGGCCAGCACACCATCGAACTCCGCCAGGGCCCGGCCGACGGCTTCGATCTCCAGCGCGCGGAACGCCGGCTCGCCGTCGTCCACGAAAATCGACGACACCGGCTTACCCGCCGCCGCGGCGATGTCCGTGTCGGTGTCCCGGAACGCGCAGCCCAGCTTGAGCGCGACCTGGCGGCCGATCGTGGTCTTTCCGGAGCCGGGAGCGCCCACCAGCACCGCGCGCGGGCTCATGACCCCGCCTCGTTCCTCGGCGGCGTCATGAGGCACGAGGGCGCTGTGCTTATTGATTCGCTCGCAAGCTCGCTCATGACCACCCCAGGCCACGTTCGTCGAGCGCCGCACGATACCCCGCGATATTGCGGGCCGTCTCGGCCACCGAGTCGCCGCCGAATTTCTCCAGCACCGCATCGGCCAGCACCAGCGCCACCATGGCCTCGGCCACCACTCCGGCGGCCGGGACCGCGCACGCATCAGAACGCTGCGCGATGGCCTTGGCCGCCTCTCCGGTGGCCACGTCGACGGTGTCCAGCGCGCGGGGGACGGTGGAGATCGGCTTCATCGCAGCGCGTACCCGCAACACCTCACCGGTGCTCATCCCGCCCTCGGTACCACCGGAGCGCCCGGATCGGCGCCGCGGGCCGTCGCCGGTGGCCTCGATCTCGTCGTGCGCGGTCGAGCCCCGGGCGGCAGCCAGCTCGAAGCCGTCACCGACCTCGACGCCCTTGATCGCCTGGATGCCCATCAGCGCCGCCGCGAGTCGCGCGTCCAGCCGACGGTCCCAGTGCACGTGGCTGCCCAGGCCGGGCGGCAGACCGTGCACCACCACCTCAACCACCCCGCCGAGGGTGTCCCCGGCGTCCTTGGCCGCGTCCACCTCGGCGATCATCGCCTCGGCCAGTAGCGGGTCGAAACAGCGAACCGGACTGGCGTCCACTGCCTCGGAGTCCCCGCGGCCGGGCACCGAACCGCCGACAGGCGCGGCGACGGTGCCGATGCGCACCACGTGGCTGAGCACCACCGCATCCAGGCTCTGCGCCAGGAACGCCTTGGCCACTGCGCCCAGCGCCACCCGGGCCGCGGTCTCCCGAGCGCTGGCCCGCTCCAGCACCGGACGGGCGTCGTCGAAGCCGTACTTCTGCATGCCGACCAGGTCCGCGTGGCCGGGTCGGGGCCGGGTCAGCGGGGCGTTGCGGGCGATCCCGGCGAGCTCCTCGGCGTCCACCGGGTCCGCGGACATCACGCGCTCCCACTTGGGCCACTCGGAGTTGCCCACCGAGACGGCCACCGGGCCGCCCAGCGTGATCCCGTGTCGCAGCCCGCCCACGAAACTGATCTCGTCCTGCTCGAACTTCATTCGGGCGCCCCGGCCGTAACCCAACCTGCGCCGGGCCAGCTCCGCACCCACCTCCTTGGAGGAGATGCGCACGCCCGCCGGCAATCCCTCGAGGATTGCCGTGAGGGCGGGGCCGTGGGACTCCCCAGCCGTGAGCCAGCGCAACATGAGCCCCATTCTCCCACGTCAGCGCATGCGTTCGGGCAGACCGGGCGCCCGCCCGGTATCGATCCGACAGTGACGGGTGTGAAGGAGTACCACTTTCGGGGGTGAGAAACGCATACTGACGAGCGGGGGCAGCACAGTTTCGGGAAACGGGGACGGGTTCAACCATGGTCGAGGGCGCAGCTAACCGTCGGTGGCGCACCGCGCTGCTGGCGTCGGCCTGCCTGGTGCTCGCCGCGTGTGGCGGCTCCTCCCCCAAGGCCGGGGACATGGACCCGGTTGGCACCTCCGCGGCGGTCCGGATCAGCCCGGCAACGGGCATCGCCGACGTGGCGCTCAACGCCCCGGTCACGGTCACCAGCGCCCGCGGGCCGCTCGACCACGTGGACGTCACCGACGCCAACGGTGCCTACCTGGCCGGCGATTTCGGCGCCGATCGCACTACCTGGACCTCCGCGGCCTCGCTGCGCCCGGACACCGACTACACGGTGCGGGCCAGCGCCGCGGGTGACCACGGTGACCCGATCACCAACCTGAGCACCTTCCACACCCGGAAGCTGACGGAGGATCAGTCGCTGATCGCCGAGCAGGTCACCCCGGCCGACGGGGACACCGTCGGCGTCGCCTATCCGATGGTGGTGCAGTTCAACCACCAGGTGCACAACCGCAAGGCGGTCACCGACGCATTGGCGGTGGAGACCTTCCCGCAGGTGGACGGCGCCTGGTACTGGATCGACCCAGCGACCGTGGATTACCGCCCGCAGCAGTTCTGGCCGGCCGGCACCGTGGTCACCCTGCACGCCAACCTGCGCGGCGTGGACGCGGGCAACGACCTGTGGGGCGCGGCCAACAAGACCTCGTCGTTCACCGTGGCCCGCCAGCAGGAGATCGATGTCAACGTCAAGACCCACGAGCTGGCGGTGATCCGCGACGGCAAGCAGATCGCGAAGTTTCCCATCTCCAGCGGCAAGGCCGGCTGGGAAACGCGTAACGGGACCAAGGTGATCATGGAAAAGGTCACCGACAAGACCTGGACCAACCAGGCCATCGACGCCCCGGAGCACTACGTCAAGCACTCGCAGTGGGCGATGCGCATGACCAACTCCGGGGAGTTCGTCCACGACGCCCCGTGGAACGCCGCGCACCTCGGCGAGGACAACGCCAGCCACGGCTGCGTGGGCCTGTCCACCGACAACATGTCCTGGCTGTGGGACCACACCATCGTGGGTGATCCGGTGGTGGTCACCGGGTCCCCAGTGCCGTTCACCGAGCTGGATAACCGCATTCAGGACTGGAACGTCCCCTGGGATCGTTGGCTGGGCAATAACTTGGACCTGTCCGACCAGTGAGCATCACCGGTTGTGTCCGGTAGATCCCATGGATCCCTTTCGTCACTTGTGAGCGGCGTGTCGCGGTCCGAAGACTAGCTCTGTGTCACGACCCGATGACGTCGAGTGCGTAAAACTGTGGAGATTCTTCCAACTCCGCAACATCCGGAACGGTGCGTTCCGCCGCCTCGTCCATGTGACATCTGGCAGCACGTGGACCATGCACCGCACACCGGGGGATGCAATCAACAGCACACGTTTCGAACAGCTGCGGCGCACGCGCCCGGTTGCGCTGGCCGCGGCGGGGTTGTTGTTGGCCGGCTGCACCGGTGCGACCGCAGCGGCAAGTTCCCCTGCGGCTCCCCCGGCGCCGGTCCCGGCCGACGTGTCGATCACCCCGACCGACGGCACCGACACGGTGCTGCCCAACGGCGTGGTCACCGTCACTGCGAAGTCCGGCATGCTCAACCACGTCGACGTGAGCGACCCGGCCGGCGTCTACCTGCTCGGCACGTACAACCCGACGCACACCGTGTGGACCTCGGCCGCGCCGCTGGTGCCGGATTCGAAGTACGCCGTCTCGGTGTCCGCCACCGGTCCGAAGGGTGACTCGTCCACCGACACCTCGGGCTTCGTCACCGCTGCGGTGGATGCCGCCAAGCGACTGCTGGTCGCCCAGGTCACCCCGGCCGACGGGGACACCGTGGGCGTGGCCTATCCGCTGGTCGTCCAGTTCAACCACTCGGTGATCAACCGCGAGGATGTCACCAAGGCGCTGCAGGTGACCACCTCCCCGCACGTGGACGGCGCCTGGTACTGGATCGACGCGCAGACCGTGGACTACCGGCCGGAGGGCTTCTGGCCCGCGGGCACCGTGGTGAAGCTGGACTCGAACCTCACCGGGGTCAGCGGCGGCAACGGGCTGTGGGGCGTGAAGAACATGGCCTCGTCGTTCACCGTGGGCCGCCAGCAGATCATCAAGGTCAACGTGAAGACCCACAAGATGTCCGTGGTGCGCGACGGCAAGACCATCGCCTCGTTCCCGGTGTCCACCGGCAAGCCCGGTTGGGAGACCCGCGACGGCACCAAGGTGATCATGGAGAAGGTGCTCAACAAGCACTGGACCAACGCCGCGATCGATGCCCCGGAGCACTACAGCCTGTACTCCGCCCACGCGATGCGGATGACGAACTCCGGTGAGTTCATCCACGACGCGCCGTGGAACACCGGCAACATCGGTGAGGCCAACACCAGCCACGGCTGCGTGGGCATGACGGTCTCGGACATGGACTGGCTCTACGACCACACCCTCGTCGGGGACGCCGTGGTGGTGACCGGTTCGCCGAAGCCGTACACCGAGATCTACAACCGTTACCAGGACTGGAACGTCTCCTGGTCGAAGTGGCAGACCGGGAACTACAACCTTTCCGACGGATAGTCAGCCCTGCAGCGGCAGGCTGACCGCGGGTAGCGCACCACCGCCGAGCCAGGTCCCGTTCACACCGGCGTCGTGCGCCAGCTCGTCATGCGAGGGCATGATGTTGAAGGCCTGGGTGGCCGCGTAGAGGAGCAACTTCTGCGGCGGCAACGGTTGGCCGAGCGCGGCGAGGTAGGCGTAGAAGCCCGCCTCCGAAGCACTCTCGATTGGGCCGACCTGGCGCAGCGCGGCGACGTAATTCAGGGCCGACTGGCCGGCCGGGTCGAACGGCAACACGGCCAACGGTGCGCCGCCCGCCGCGTCCACCAGCGAGGCCTGCATCAACCACGGTGCGAGGTAGGTGCCGTAGCGCGGGGCCGGCCCGGCCTGCAGACGCGCCAGGGCCGGCTGGGAGACCTGCCAGCCCGCGACGGCCAACACTGCGTCGGTCAGCTCGGTGATCGGCGCGTTCGCGGCGAGCACGGAGATCTTCGCGGCGCGCGAGGCGGCCCGCACCTCGTGTTCGGCCGCGATCCCGCGTGGTGAGCCGTCCACGATCACCTTCAGTCGTTTGACGCCCCGCCCGCCCAGAAACGCGACCTGGGCGCGCAACGCGGCGGCGTCGGTCGGGGCCAGGGACTGCGACGGGCACGTGGTGAGCGGACGGCGGGATCCGCCGAGTACGGCGCCCAACGCGGCGGCGGCGCATTCCGCGCCGTCCGGGTCGGACAGGCCGGCCTGCCCGGGACCAACGCCGGTGTCCAGGACCTGAACCGCGACCTGGCGGCCCTGATGCAACGTGAGCACCGAGCGTCCGGCCGGGAGCCGAACCTGCGCCCACAGGCCCTGGGCGCCCGGACGGGGTTCAGCCCGGTAGCGCTGACCGTCCACGACGATGTCGGTGAACCGGTCGGTCATCAGGTGAACGAGGTTGATGCCGGGGCGCTGCGGCGTGACCACCAGTCCGGTGATCGCGTCATCGAGGTCGATCGCCCGGGCCAGCGGGACGCCGCTGGCCGGAGGTGGACCGGGCGCGGGCAGGCTGGTCAACACCGCGCCCACGATGAGCGCAACGACCAGCACACCGCTTTCCAGCCGGGCCAGCACGCCGTCACCCCCAGCAGCGTTCTCGGCGCGGCGGGCGCGCAGCAGGGCGCGTACGGCGAGGCCCAGGGCACCCGCGATGAGCAGCAGCGCCACCTTGAGCACGACCAGGGTGCCGAAGTTGGTCAGCGTAATCCCGTGCAGGGTGACGTTGTCGTCGTGTGCCTGGAGCACGCCGGTGCCCGCAGCCAGTAGGGCCGCACCGACGGCGACCGGCCCGAGTCGGCGCACCACCGCGGTCCGACTCCCCGGCGCGGCGGTCGCCGAGGCCAGCGCCGCGCCCGCCCAGACGGCGACCACGCCGACGTGCGCGAGCAGCAGGACCGCGGTGCCGGCCGAGGCCCGCAGCGTGCCCCAGCACATCCAGCCAACGGTGAGCGCGCCGAGCGGGACTCCAAGCAGCGCCGGCCCGGCCAGCGCCGCGGCCGCGTCGAGCACCAACAGCGGGACCAACAGCAGATACCGAGAGGCGGGCAGACCCCCGATGGCTCCGACAACGGCCCCCACCACACCCATACCTGCGGCCGTCGTCAGCAGACGCTTGGCCCGTTCGGTCGGCCGCCCCGCCAATGGACGAAGCAGCGCGACCCCGGCCAGCAGGGCGGCAGCGGTCAGAGCCACCGTGCGGGCAACCGAATCCGAGGCGGACAGATTCGCCGCGGACTCACCGCCGTGTGCAGACGCGGGCGCCGCCGCCCCGATCTGACCGAGAGTCAGGATCAGGACGGCGGCGAAACCGCGGAGCGCGTGGCGCGATCGGCCCCCGGGCATCCCTACCGGAGATCTTGTTCAGGGACGGCGAAGACCTCCGAGTGTGGTAGCGCATCACCAAAGGCGCCGTGCGGCCAGTTCGGACGATTGAACTGCACGCATCGCTGCCCGGTGTGCTCGTCCACGAAGTTGTCGTCCACCGCGAGCTTGCCCTGCTTGCTGATGTCCAGCACGCACAGTTCGTGGTTGCCGTCGACGTTGGCACGGGCCACGAAATAGTCGTTGAAGGCGACACGGCTCAGGTGGGTGGTCTCGTGGTAATAACCGTCGGGACCGAGCGCGAAGTTGTCCATGGCGCCCCAGTGCGGACCACCGGAGGTGTTGTCCACCACCCGGAAGCTGTCCGACAGCGTCGGACAGTCGGCCTGCGCACCACCGTGCGTGGCCTGATTCAGCGTGGTGATGTCGCACGTGGTCGCGTTGCCGACGGCGAGCAGCTTGTGCACGTCGAGCATGAAAACCTGCTTGACGATGTCGCTGCCGGTCAGGCTGGTCGAACCCGGGCCGCGGCCGATCACTGCGTTGACCAGATAGTGGTCATCCGGGCTGATCTGGATCCAGCTGGACCCGGAGCAGCCGTCGCCCGTGGCGGCCCCGGGCCAGTGGTACGCGGAGTACGCCGACACGTCCCAAACCTCGCGGAAGACCGGGGTGGGGTCGGTGATATCCGGCGTGTAGTAGATGGCGCCACCGCACATCGCCGAGATGAACGCACCCTTGTGCTGGGGTTGGTGGGTGACGCCGAGTTCCATGGTGCCGCGCGGCTCTTCGAACGCGGGGCTGGGCTCGCGGCGCGGGCCGTCGGGCATGTGCGAGAGCGACACCAGTTTGGCGTTGTCCCGATTGGTGATGTCGAAGATCCGGACGGTGTCCCGCAACAGGAATGGGTCCGGCTCGTGGACGGGGTCGAGCACGATGTTGCGCGGCTCGACGAAGTCCGAGGTGATCATGCGGTTGAGGTCCTCGCGCACCTGGATACCGTGCGGGTTGGCGCAGTTGGGGTACGGCAGCGCCGGGTAGTCCGGACAGAATCCCTCGGAGTGGTCCGAGGACGCCGGCACCTCGGAAAGGGTCTTGCCCGCCGAGTTGAGGCGCACGATGCTGCCCGGCGAACCGCCGAAGCCGTTGCTGACCCGCACGGCGCCGTTGGTGTACCTGCACGGGCCGGGGACGTCCGCGCCACCCATGTAGGTGCCGTATGCGGTGCCGTCCTTCAGCGTCCAGTACGCATCCGGGATGGAACCGCAGGGGGTGTCCATCGGCAGATTGACCCCGGTGAGATCGACCCTGGGCAGGTCCTTGACGTTGAAGACGTAGGTGATGTCGCTGTACAGGCCACCGGCGTAGATGGAGTCGCCCTTGTGCCACGCGTACTGCATGTGGTGCGGCTCGTTCTCGAGCACCGGGTTGACGGTGACGGTGTTGACCACCCGGCCCTCGGTGGGAGAACCGTTGGTGGCGTCGATGATCGCGAGAAAGTCAGGGCCCGCCACGTTGTCCTTGACGGTCCGCTCCCCGGCACTGGGGTCCGGGTCCACGCTGGGGTTGAAATTCTTGACGTCCGCGGTCGCGTTGTGGCCCGCATTGCGATCGCCGGCCCACACCACGAGGTACTCGCGGCGGATGTGGCCGTCGGCGGCGACAATCTTCTGCGCCAGTGGGTTCGTGCCGTTGCGGGCCGAGGCGACCAAGTCGCGGGTGGCCTTGACCACCGCCGGACTGTCCTGAACCAGGTGATTGGTTGCGGTGAAGATCTGGCCGTTGCTCGCGGTGAAATGCGAGGCGTACTCCACTACATCGGAGGCATCTGCCTTCTGGGAATGCACCCCGACGAAGGCGATCGAGATGAGGGCGGCGACGGCACCGAGCGCCGTCACGCGCAAACCTCTACGGCCGCGTGGGGCCGCCTGGTCGCGGGCGATTGCCATGACGCCTCCGGGATCTTGTTGCGACACGTTTCCGACGGTCCACTCGACCCGTGTCGACAGTTTAGATTTTTTCTTAGTAATTCGGTACCAATCGCCCACTGGCTTGGCGCAATCCACGCTTACCCCAGCACGGATGAAAGACCCGTGACCCCGCGTTCGCGGGGAGCGCCGCTCAGCCGTCGTCGACGGTGGAAAACCAGCTCCCGGTCGATGCCTGCGGGCCCCGCGGCAACTGCTTGCGCAGCATGGTGTTGACCGTGGCCAGTTCGGCCGGATCCTTGTGGCTGATCGCCGTTCGACCGCGGGCGATGAGCCGCTGCACGTCCGCGTCCTTGCTCTTGGCCAGTGTCCGGCGCAGGTCCTCGAAGACCAGCGCCTCGAGCTTGCCGGAGCGGCGCAGCAGCCGGGCGCCGATCTCCAGCAGCACCTCGGCCTGCCTGCGCAGCACGGCGCGATCCCGGTTGGCCAGCGCCCGGGCCGCGGCAGCGTCCGCCGCGGCCAGGTCCGCGCGGTCGGCGTCG
>DASXPS010000006.1 GCA_036493475.1 Sporichthyaceae bacterium
GGCTTTGACTCGAGGCGAACCGACCCGGTTGCGTACCGAACGTCCGGTTTTCTCATCAACCGAACGGATGACCGCGCGTGAATACCGGGGGCCGATCCGGTTGCGCAGGCCACCTGACCCCGTCGCTTAGTACTACAGCCGCAGTTAGTTTGATCTTGTGTGGCGTGTTGCGATGGGCTCGGGCGCTTCTGTCGCGATCTTGCTCGGGTGGTCGATGATCTGGGCGTGGCAGAGGTGTCGGGGTGGGCGGCGGGCCTGGAGGAGGTCCACGCGCTGATTGCGCCGCGGTTCGCGCGTTCGGAACCGCGAGCGCGGGTGGCGGGCTATCTGCGCGGGTTGTTGGCTCCGTTGGAACGCAAGAACGGCTGGACCCTGGCCGAGGACGCCGGGGAGCCCAGCCCGGACGGGATGCAGCGCCTGCTCACCGGAACCGATTGGGACGCCGACCGGGTACGCGACGATCTGCGGGGCTACGTCGTCGACCGTCTCGGTGACCCTGGCGCGGTTCTCGTCGTGGACGAGACCGGTTTTTTGAAGAAGGGCAATCGCTCCGCCGGCGTGGCCCGGCAGTACTCGGGCACCGCGGGGCGGATCGAGAATTGCCAGGTCGGGGTGTTCCTGGGCTATGCCGCACCGGGTGGGCGGACCTTCCTGGACCGCGAGTTGTACCTGCCCAAGGTATGGACCGAGGACCGTGCCCGCGCCCGGGCCGCGGGAATCGGCGATGAGGTCGGGTTCGCGACCAAACCGGAGTTGGCGGTCGCGATGCTCAGCCGCGCGTTGGATGCCGGGGTCCCGGCCCGGTGGCTGACCGGTGATGAGGTCTATGGCCAACATCCCGGGCTGCGCGCCTTCGCCGCCGAGCGCGGGTTGTCCTACGTGCTGGCCGTTCCTGCCAACCAGTGGGTGTGGACCGCCGGGCCCAAGGGCCCGGCCCAGGCCCACGCCAAGACCGTCGCCGCCACCATCGCAGCGCAGGCGTTCAAGCGGATCAGCACCGGCCCCGGCGCAAAAGGCCCGCGCATCTACGCGTGGGCCCGCGCCGCGCTGCACCCCGATCCAGGCGCCGGCACGACCTCGTGGCTGCTCGTGCGCCGCAGCCGGAGCGATCCGACCCAGGCCGCCTACTACCTCGCGCGCGCACCGGCCACCACCACGCTGACCGAACTGGCCCGAGTCGCCGGGATCCGCTGGGCCATCGAGGAAACCTTCCAGAGCGCCAAGGGCGAAGTCGGCCTCGACCACTACCAGGTACGCCACTACGAAAGCTGCTACCGCCACATCACCTTGGTCATGCTCGCCCACGCATTCCTGACCATCAGCCGCGCCGCGGCTGCAAAAAGGGGGCAGCCCACGACCTCGACGAGGAACTGATCACCGTCACCGTCCCCGAGCTCCGCCGATTGTTGGCCCGCCTCGTATGGCACCGACCACCACAGGTCGCCGCAGTGCTTGCCTGGTCCCGATGGCGCCGCCGCCACCAAGCCCGGGCCCGGCGCTGCCACTACCGCGCCCGCGGCGCCCACCCATAAGTGCGGCTGTAGTACTAGGAGGACGGCGGCTGGTCCGTGTCCTCGGCGCCCCGCACGCGCCGGGCAAGGGTTTGCAGCAGTGTCCACGCGATGGCCGCGTTGCTCTGCACCAGCGGCCGGAAGTCCCACAGGGTGATCCCGCGGCAGACCAGTTCGCTGTCTGCGGTGATCGTGGCCGAGCGGACGCCTTGATCGAGCAGTGCGATCTCGCCGAAGTAGTCACCCGGGCCCAGGGTCCGGCGGAACGTGCCCTGGACGGTCACCGTCGCCGTGCCC
>DASXPS010000007.1 GCA_036493475.1 Sporichthyaceae bacterium
CGTCACACCCGGGCGTCGGGCGGCGGCACCACCCGGCCCCGTCACCTGCACCGGTGACGGGGCCGAGGCGTTGCGGGCTACCCGATCGGACCAACGCGGGCTGACAGTGCCACGTCGCGCGACCTAGCCTCGACCCAGAAGATGATCTTGAAACCGGGGCCCCGTCCCCCGCGCCGGCCGGTGGTGATCACGATGTACGGAAAGCTGCGCACGATGGCGGCCGCGTTGGTCGGCACCGTTGCGTTGACCGGGCTCGGCGTCGGCATGGCCGCGCGGGGCTCCAAGCCGGCCGCTACGCCGACGGCCGCCGCACCGGCCGGGTTCAGCACCTACACCGACTCCGCGCACGGCTTCGCGATCTCCTATCCCACCGCCTGGCATCCCAGCCCGACGGACAACGGGTTGCTGCTGGCCATCTCCGGCGGCGACGCGGTGAACATCCATCGCACCGTGCTCGCTCACCCGATCGACGCGACCAACATCGAGGACCTGCGTGCCGTCACCGACGCAGTGTTGGACACCCCCAGCGCGCACCTGCGCATCCTGAAGTCCGCCCCGACCCAGCTCGGTGGGCTGCCCGGCATGTACTACCTCTACGCGTTCTCCTCCGGCGCGCAGCGCGGCGCGCATACCCACTACTTCGCCTTCGCCGGCCGCGACATGTACACGCTGGTCTGCCAGGCGCTGCCGGCCGCCGACTTCGGCGCGTTGGCCGCGGACTTCGACGCCGTGGTCTCCTCGTTCCGACCGCTGCCGGCCTGAGTCGACGATGGCGCACGGATCCCCGATCGAACGTCCGCGGATGCCTGGACAGTTCGCGGTCGCCGTGGTCACCGTGCTCGCGATGGTGGCCGTCGGCCTGCTCTGGCTGACCGCGAACAGTGCGGCACAGATCCAGCACCGCACCCACCGCATCTCATCCTCGGCGCGGGGGGTCAACACCTACACCGACGCGATCCTGCAGTTGGACCGCACCAATGCGACCGCCGCCTCCATCCTGCTGTCCGTGCTGCCCACCAGTGAGGGCCTGGGCCAGATCCAGGCCCGGGCCATGGACATCAATACGCTGCTCGCCTCGATCCGTAACAGCACCTCCTCGATCGACACCTCGAGCCGGGCGATGAACACCTCCACGGCGAGCATCAGCGACCAGCTGCGCGCGCTGGGCGTCAGCGGCGACCGACTGCGTAGCACGGCGACGAAGCTGAACGCCGACGCCACCCGCATTCTGGCCCAGCTGACGGCCATTCAGAACGGCGTCTCGTTGATCAACGCCGACATGTCGGTGACCCGCGCGGTGCTGGCCGCGATCCTGGCCGACACCGGCAACATCGACACCGCGACCAAGCGCACCGCGCATCTGTCGGCCTGCATCGACGCCGGGTTGAACGGCGGCCCGCGGTGCTGACCGACGCCGAGGGCGAGCAGCCGGTCTTCGACAACGAGGCCTACCTGCGGCGGTGGCTGCGCACCTGGGTCGGCCTCGGCGCGGTGATCGTGCTGCTGACCGCGGTGTTCCTTGCGGTGATCGGCGGTCGGTTGGCGGCGGTGAACGACGACCTCGCGGTCACCGATCGGGCGGTGACCACCGTCGGGGGGACGACCAAGACGTTGCCCGATCAAATCGCCGCGGTGAACGCCAGTCTGGAGCGGGTGAACTCCGCGCTGGCCACGTTACCCATTCAGTCGAAGAACATCGCGGGCGACCTGGACGCAATGAAGGCCGACCTGGTGGCGGTGGACGCGGCGCTGCACAGCGCGGACCCGCAATTGGTGAGTACCGCGGACAACCTGCAGTCCACCGACAACACCTTGGCACCACTGCGCACGAACCTGGCCCGGACCTCGTCGCTGTTGGCCGCGGTGCTCTCCTCAACCGGCGGGATCGCGGACAACCTGGTGACGCTGAACTCGAAGACGAGCGGGTTGCGCGCGTTGCGCGCGCGGGTCCGGGCCATCAACGAGGTGCTCGCCGCCAGCCGGTCCGATCTCGGCGACATCCTCACCCAGTTGGGCGTGGTCAACGGGCACCTGACCAACATCTGCCATGCGCCCGCGGTGAATCTGGCGCACGGGATTCAGCCGTGCTGAACCGGGTGGTGCCGGCGGGCAGTTCGCGCGCGATGCGGGCGAACCTGGTCATCGTGCTGGCGTTCACAGTGGCCGCGGTGCTGCTGCTGACCCGAGCCGTGGTGGCCACCGTCGGTATTCACGACGATCTGGTGCACGCCACCCCACCGTTCGACGGAGTCCCCAAGGACACCCTGGCGGTGCCCGAGTTGGACCGCACCGCCACGTTGACCAATGGCCTGGCGGCCGCGGTCAATCCGATGGCCTCGCGGTTCACCGCGCTCGCCGCGACCACCGATCAGATCGCGACGAATACCCACCAGGTGCGTAAGCACACCGACGCGGTCAACACCTCGCTGGCCGGGATCCTCTCCGCCACCACAACGATCCGCACCTCCAGCGCAGATCTGGCGGCGGTGGTGGCTGACCTGCGCGCCCTCTCCGGGGATATCCGCATCGCGATGGCGTCCTCGGCCGGTTCGGTCGCAACGACGGCGGCGTCGATGCTGACCATCTCCGCGCAGGCCGAGGCTGCGGCAGATGCGGTACGGGGCATCAGGGCGAACGTCGCCGAGATACGCGGCACGCTGCCGACCATTTCCCGGCACACCGAGAACATCGCCGCCTCGCGGACCCTGCGCAACGGGGAGAACGCCCGGGAGTTGCAGCCCGTCGGGCGTTGAGCCATCGCCCCTACATGGGGCCGAAGCCGCCGCCGGCGGGGCCGAACATGGAGGCGGGCGCGGACGAAGCGCGCTGCGCCGGCCGGGCGGACGGCTTGGCCTTGGTCTTGGCCTTGGTCTTGGCCTTGCGGTGCGCGGCGGGCGCAGCGGGTGCGGAGGGTGCGGAGGCCCGGGTGGACGCGGTCGGCGCGACGTTGCCGGCCATCGGGCCCCAGGCCCCGCTACCGGTGTTCTCCCCGCCGAACGACCGCCCCTCGAATGCGCCGCTGTCGAACGGATCGCCGCTGACGTCGCCACCGAAGTCACCGCGAGCGACCGCGGCGGGCACGTCGCCGCCGCCTGCGGCACCGCTCGCTGCACTGCCGCCCGCTGCGCGGCCGGCTGCGCCGTCGCCGAAACCCGTGCCACCACCGCCGACCGGCACACCGCCGGCCCCCGCGGGCATTGGGGAGTCGACGTGGTGCCCGTCGTTGAAGTGGATGAACCCGGTGGGCCACCCCTGCCCGGGCGTGATCCGCTTCCAGTCGAAATCGTTGCCGCTGGAACTGTCCTCGGAAACCGTGATGCTGTCGCCGTCCACCTGCTCCACGTAAGCGACGTGCCCGATGCTGCCCGCCGCACCGGAACCCCACCAGGCCACCGAGCCGACCTTCGGGGTGCGGTCGGTGCTACCGGCATAGACCAGGCCCCACAAGTAGGCGGACAGCCGCGCGTTGCTCTGGCCGGGGTCCGCGGGCGGGCGCAGGTTGGACATGCCGCCCTGCACCAAACGGAACGCGACGTAGTTCGTGCAGTTGTGCCCGACGTACATGTTCCAGTACGACCCGCCACCGTTGATTTCGTAGCCGTGGTCGGAGTATCCATGTGCCCGGCAGTCGTCGTAGCCGTGGCACAGCCTCGTTCCGGTCACCGCCCGGGCGGGCACGGCCATCGCGGCGGTACCCCCGAGCAGCGCGGCGAGGAGTCCGATGACTGCCTGACGCTGACGCTTGCGCATGGATGGCACGATCGCCGCCTCACCCGTTCAGCGGAACGGGTTAATAGCGGAGTCGTGCACAACTCCCGCGAGCGAACGGGGTGATGGCGGGGCACACGCCCCAAAGCGGACCCGACCTCAGAAAGCCAGGTACAGCACGATCAACACCGTCGCGGCCACCGCCACGTACGTCTCGAACGCCGCACGCAACAGCAACGGCGCCTCGCGCAACTCCATGAAGTAGATGCCGACCAGGCGCACTTTGACGAACGCGATGGCGATCACCGCGATGGCCACGACGTTCTGAGTATGGATCAGGCGATCCTCGCCCAGCGTCAGCGACGCGATGGTGGCCAGCACCAGGAAGGCCCAAACGGCCGCGACGCGGTCGCGCGCGATCATGTCAGTGCACCAGGTAGAGGAGAGCGAACAGCACGATCCACAGCAGGTCGACCAGGTGCCAGAAACACGCGATGCCCTCCAGCCAGGAGTCCCGGTGGCGGCCCGCGTGGGCCGGGCGGGCCAACCGGCTCGCGACGATCAACCCCACCGATCCGAGCACCACGTGCCCGAGATGGATACCGGTGAACACGAAGTAGTACGTGAAGAAGTCGTTGGTGCCCGGCGCATGCCCGTTGGTACCCAGATCGGTGTACTCGATCGCCTTGATTCCGGCGAAGATCACCGCACAGGCAAGCGCGCCCAGAAACAGCCGTGGGGCGCGGGCATCCCGCTGCCGGGCCAGCCGCACCCCGTTGGCCACGAACAGCGAACTGGTCAGCAACACGAGCGTGTTGGTCGCGCCGAGGCCTTGGTGCAGCGCCGGCTGCGAGGCAACGACCATCTCGGGATGGCGACCGCGCAGCACCAGAATGGTGCCGAAGAACACGGCGAAGACCACCATGTCGCCGAGCAGCATGATCCACAGCCCGGGCTCACCGGGGATGTGCCCCTGGCGGGCGCGCGCGGGGGCCGACCGCACTGTGGTGGTCACGCAGGCTGCAGCGTGGACTCGGCCTCGGCGCTCTGCGGGGCAAACTGACGGTTCACGGCACGAATTGTGCCCCAGGTCATCACCAGGAAGAAGCTGCCGAAGAACGTGGCGGCGAGCCAGAACGGGAACAGCCCGTTCCACGCGAACACCCCGTGCTTGAAGAACAGCAACAGGCTGGACCCGGTGAACGCGACGCAGGCCCAGAGCAGGAAGTATCCGATCCAGCGTGGATAGATCGGGTCGGGCCGACGGTCGGAGAACACGGCCACCGCGACGGCACCGGCCTGACACACCGCGGGCGGCCAGTTGATGATGAACGGAATCCATCCCATGTCGTTGATCGCCTGGGTGACCTCCGGGTTGCGATCCGGCCGGAAACTGGCGGCCATGAAGAAGAACAACGGGAACGTGGCAGCGACCATGCCCACCGCGCCCGCGGCCAACTGGGTGTAGCACAGCGGCGTCCAGCGGCCCTCGATGCGGGCCAGCTGGGTGGAGACCACCGCACTGAATGGCAGGCTGAACCCGACCGCGATCATCATGATCACGCAGCCGGCCCGGATGGCGTTGGCGTGCTGCTGGTACTGATGCGCGACCTCCGCCGCGCTGTGCCCGGGCGGGATCGGCGGGAAGAAGCCGGTGATGATCAGGCCGGGAAAGAACACCGCGACAAAGATGAAGCCGCACCAGGCCATGCCCAGTTGGATGGACCTTGTCACAGTATCCTTCCTGTCTGACGTACCGTCAGCTGACCGGCACCCGATCCGGTTCGATGATGGCGGGCGCATGGGCCTTGGGGCGGGTGATGCCCGCGATGTAGGCCTCGCGCTGCGCCGGGAGCATGAAGCGCGACTTGAACATCCCGATGAACGTCCACTCCAGCTGGGATTGCTTGTCGCAGACCAGCTCGGCCAGCACCCGGCACCAGGCCAGCGAGATGACGACGGTGCCGGTGCCCCCGATGACCCACTGCAGCCAGGTCGGCGCCGGGGAGTTGATGGCCAGGAACACCGGGAAGCCGGTGCCGAACTCGGCCATCGTCGTGGCGATGATGCCGCACGGGATGATCAGCAGCATCTTCGCGCCCTGGCCCTTGACCAGCGGCCAGGCGAAGTGCACCAGCACCGCGACGGTGAGGATCGAGGCGGCGTTGGTGAACGACCAGTAGAACGGAAACTTGTAGAACTCCAGCGGCTGGCGGCCGTAGTACTCGTAGACGCCCATCGTCACGCCGGGGTACTCCATGAGCGCGTCGGAGAGGCCGACCGCGGCGAAGATCATGAAGAAGTTCTTCACGGTCACCCCGCGCCTGATGATCGACCAGATCCAGTACGCCTCCAGGCCCATGAACAGCCCGTAGCAGGGCGGGATCAGCAGCGGGATCGCGATACCGAAGTTGTGGTAGTGCGAGGACTGCAGGTTTTCCGCCCAACGCAGGTGCCCGACCAGGTCCAGCATCGGCTCACCGAGTGAGGTGCAAACACCGGCCAGCAGGGTGAGCAATGGCAGGTAGCTCTTGTGCCGCACGGCCTGGTTGAGGCACCACGGCAGCGCGATGACCACGACCAAAAGACCGGCCCAGAACAGGAAGAACCACGCATCGAAGTTCGAGGCCACGAAGTGCGGGTTATCCGCCGGGAGGATCTTCCCGTAGCCGGGGACCGGGTTGCCGAAGTCCACGGGCGACGGATTGTCGAATCCGAGCATCGAGTCTCCCTATACGCTCTGGCTAGACACTGTGTTCAGTTTCTCCCGTGGGCGCGCCGGTCGTCAAGGCCCCTACTGGTTGACGTAGCGGTCCTTGAGGCGGCGCTTGAGCAGCTTGCCCGCGGGGGTGCGGGGCAGTTCGTCGTCGAAGTCCACGCTGCGCGGGGCCTTGTAGTGCGCGATGCGGGAGCGGACGAACTCGATGAGCTCCTCGGCCAGCTCCGGGCCGGGGGTGGCGCCCGGTGCGGGCTGCACCACGGCCTTGACCGCTTCGCCCATCTCCGGGTCCGGCACACCGATCACCGCGACGTCGGTGACCTTCGGGTGCAGGGCCAGGCAGTCCTCCACCTCCTGCGGGTAGATGTTCACCCCACCGGAGATGATCATGAACGCCTTACGATCCGTCAGGTACAGGAAGCCCTCGTCGTCCACATGCCCGATGTCGCCGGTGGTGGTCCACGTCGGGTGCTCGGGGTGCTGCGAGCTGCGGGTCTTCTCCGGGTCGTTGTGGTAGACGAACGGGATCTCCTCCCGCTCGAAGAACACCGTGCCGTCCTCGCCGGACTTGAGCTCCGTGCCGTCGTCGTCACAGATGTGCAGAACGCCGAGGAACGCCCTGCCCACCGAACCGGGATGGGTACGCCAGCCGGCGGAGTCGATGAACGTCAGGCCGCTGGCCTCGGTGGCGCCGTAGTACTCGTAGATGGTGTCGCCCCACCAATCGAGCATGGCCGCCTTGACCTCGACCGGGCACGGCGCCGCGGCGTGAATGGCCACCCGCAGCGTGGACAGGTCGTAGGACGTACGTACCGCGTCGTCCAGCTTGAGGAAGCGCACGAACATGGTCGGTACGAATTGAGCATGCGTCACCTGATAGTTCTGCATGAACTCCAGGGCGCGCTCGTCGTGCCACTTGGCCATCATCACCACGGTGCCGCCCATGGCCTGCACGGTGGCGCAGAAGCGCAGCGGCGCGGTGTGGTAGATCGGCGCGGGCGAGAGGTAGACGGAGTCCGGACCGAACTTGAAGACGTGACCGAGCAGTCCGACGTATTGGTCGCCGGGCTCATCGATGTTGCGCGGCGGCAGCGGCGGCTTGATGCCCTTGGGCCGGCCGGTGGTACCCGAGGAATAGAGCATGTCCGCGCCACGCGGCTGAGCGGGCAGCGGGTCGGTGCCCGCGGCGGCCAACGTCGCTTCGTAGTCGCCGTAGCCGTCGATCGAGCCGCGGTAGGCCAGCCACAGGCCCGGCGCGGCGACCTCCTTGGCCACCACCTCGGCCAGTTCGGCCTTGCTGCCCGCGACGAGAACTGCCTTGGCGCCGGAGTCGGCGACCACGTAGGACACCTCGTCGGCGGACAGGTGGTGGTTGATCGCGGTGACGTAGAGCCCGGAGCGCTGCGCCGCCCAGTAGATCTCCAGCGCCTCCGGGGAGTTGTCGGCAATCATCGCGACCACGTCGCCCTTGACCAACCCGGCTGCAGCCAGCGCCCGGGCCAGCCGCAGCGACCGCTCGTCCAGCTGCGCGTAGGTCAGCGTCTCGCCGGTCTCCGCCATGATCAGCGCGGGCTTGTCCGGGGTGGACGCAGCAAAGGTGCCGGGGTACATCGGTCTCCTTCTCCGGTGGGTCAGCGACCGCGGAACGTGGGGCGCCGCTTCTCCTTGAACGCCGCGACGCCCTCCGCGTAGTCGTCGCTGTTTCCGTGATCCTGCTGCCGGTCCGCCTCGATCGCCAACTGGGCGGCCAGGGCCGGCTGGGTGGTCTCGTTCAGCGTGCGCTTGATGTTGGCCAGCGCGACGGTGGGGCCGGCCGCCAGCCGTGCGGCCAGCGCCGCGGCGGCGGCGGGCAGTTCGTCGTCCGGGTACACGGCGTTGATCAGCCCCCAGTCCAGCGCCTTCGCGGCGGGCAGGCGGTCGCTGAGCATGGTGAGTTCCGCGGCCCGCACCAGACCCACCCGCTCGGCGAGGAAGCGCAGCGCGCCCGCGTCCGGCATCACACCGAGATTGGCGAACGCGAGCAGGAAGTACGCCGATTCGGCGGCCACGATGAGGTCACAGGCCAGCGCCAACGAGACGCCGATGCCGGCCACCACACCGTGCACCCCGGCAACCACTGGCTTGGGCGCTTCGCGGATGGCCAGGATCAGCGGGTTGTAGAACTCGTGCAGCCGCACAGAGAGATCGGGCCGGCCGTCCTCGGTCAGCTCGCGCGGCAGCTTGTGGTCCGCACCGGAGCAGAAGCCGCGGCCCGCCCCGCGGATAAGCAGGGCGCGGACCTCGGGGTCCTTGGCCGCGTCGGTGATAGCGGCGCGCAACTGCCGCGCCAGATCCGGTGTCCAGGCGTTCAATGCCTCGGGCCGGTTCATCTCGATGCACGCGACCGCATCTTTCCGACTGACCCGGACCAGCTCTTCCGACAACGCTGTCGCCCCTTGATTTGCAGTGAACGGTCGTCACGTCTGGACACTGTGTCCAGGAGTGTACTAGTAATGGGCGCATGAGCGCCGGCACCGATTTTCTCCTCCTCCCACTACCGGATTGCGCGGGTGCCGCGACCACGCTGGTCGGCGGCAAGGCGACCGGGTTGGGGGCGTTGTGCGCGGCGGAATTGCCGGTGCCACCGGGCTTTGTGGTGACCACCTCGGCGTATCGGGCGACGTTGGCCGACCTGCTGCCCGCGATCGTTGAGCAGTTGGCCGCACTGGGTTCGGCGGAGGAGAACGCCAAGGCCGTGCGGGACCTCATCCAGAGCGTCACCCTGCCCGAAGCCGTGGAGTCGGCCATTCGCGCGGCCTATGCCGAGTTGGGCTCCGGGCCGGTGGCGGTGCGCTCCAGCGCCACGGCGGAGGACGCGGAGGCGGCCTCGTTCGCGGGCCAGCAGGACACCTACCTGTGGGTGGACGGGACGGACGCGGTGGTGCGGCACGTGGTCGCCTGCTGGGCGAGCCTGTTCAACGCGCATGCCATCTCCTACCGACAGCGAGTGGGCGCCGACTCGGCGAACGTGGCCATGGCCGTGGTGGTGCAGCGCATGGTGGACGCGGACGCCGCGGGCGTGGCGTTGACCCTGGACCCGGCCACCGGGAACCGCGGCATCGCCTACGTGGAGGCCGCGCTGGGTCTGGGCGAGGGCGTGGTGCGCGGCGACGTGCCGGTGGACCGGTTGTGGATCACCAAGGCGGACGGTTCGGTGCGGGCACGGCACGCGGTCAAGGACCGGGCGCACCGCTACGACCCAACCGACAGGCGGGTGGCCATCCGTGCGGTGCCCGCCGGGCCCGCGGCCGATCCGGCACTGACGGGGGGTCAGGTCATCGCCCTGGCGGCGTTGATCGCCCGGGTGGAGGCCGTTTTCTCCCGGCCCATGGACATCGAATGGGCGGTCGCCGACGACGACGTGTGGCTGCTGCAGGCGCGCCCGGAGACCGTGCACTCCCGGCGTGAGCCCCTCCCCCCGCCCGGTGTCGCGCAGGACTGGGATCCGTTGCACCACGCTAGCCCACCGGGTGCGCACTGGACCACGGTGAACCTGGGCGAGACCGCGCCGGGTGTGCTGACCCCGCTGGCGTGGACGTTGTGGGGGACCGCGGGCGAGTCGGCCATCCGTCGCGCCGGACACAACCTCGGGGTACTGGACGACAACGAGCTGCGGCTGCCGGACACCGAGGCCGACCGTCTGGTGAAAGCGTTCTACGGCCGGGCCGCCATGCAGGTGGAGTTCCTGGCCACCCTCGGCGACCGGATGCCCGGCACGTCCGGCGCCGACGCGGTGCGCAGCATCCTCGGCGAGCCACCGGCCACCATGACGTTCTCCCCCACCCGGCACCGCTGGGCCGCCATCGCCCGCAAGCTGCCCGAGGTCTTCGTGCGCACCCCGGCCACGTTGCAGCGCGAGAGCGCGCGCACCCACGCCTGGTGGCAACGCAGCGTGGACTCCGTCGGCACCATGAACCGGCCCGCGGCCACCGCGTTGTTCGTCTCGGCCGCGGCCAACTTCGTAACCATGCTGGCGTTGCAGACCACCGCGTTGTTGGGCGTCGTGCAGCCGCTGTACCAGGCACTGGAGCGGCTGGCCGCGCGCACCGGGGTCGGCGACGTGACCACGCTGTCGTCGGGCTACAGCGGCTTCCAGGAGGTCGCGGTGGTCGGCGAATTGTGGCGCGCCGCCCATGGGCAGACCACCGTCGAGGCGATTGCCCGCGAGCACGGTTTCCATGGCCCGCTGGAGGGCGAGGTGTCCAGCCGGGTGTGGCGGGAACGCCCGGAACTGTTGGCCGGGCTGCTCGAGGAGTACCGGCAGCGGGAGGATCCGCGCGGCAACGAGGCGCGGCTGCGGGCCAACCGGGAACGGATGGAGCGCGAGCTGGTGGCGGCCCTGCCGCGGCCGGCCCGCCCCGCGACGCGACGGTTGCTCAAGCTCTGCGCAGCCCGGATTCCGCTGCGGGGCGTGGCAAAACGCTCGTTCCTGCAATCCATCGACGTGGCCCGTGCCTCCGCCCGGCGTATCGGTGAACTGCTGGTCGCCGAGGGCGTGTTGGCTTCAGCCGACGACGTATTCTTTCTGACCACCGACGAGCTGACCGGCCGGCTGCCGGAGCATGCCGCCGATCTGGTGGCTCGCCGCCGCGAACGCCGCGAGCGCTACCGGGAGCTGTCCGTGCCGACCTCGTGGCGCGGGGACTGCGTGCCCGAGGCCCTGTCAGATCTGGCACCGGGCGAGGGCGTCATCACCGGCATCGGGGTGAGCGCCGGGGTCGTCGAGGGCGTGGTGCGGGTGTTGGAGAGCTCGGACTCCACCGGCTTGGTACCCGACGAGGTGCTGGTCGCGCCGACCACCGACCCGAGCTGGTCGTCGATCATGTTCGTGTCCGCGGCCCTGGTCGTGGACATCGGCGGGGCGTTGTCGCACGCGTCGATGGTGGCCCGCGAGTTGGGCATCCCCGCGGTGGTGAACACCGCAGACGGCACCCGCCGACTGCGCACCGGCGATCGGGTCCGGGTGGACGGCACCCGCGGCACCGTCGAAGTGTTGGAGAGGAAGGACCCGTGAGTACCAGCGCGCCATGAAAGCCCTTGGCCAAGACTGACGTCATCCTCCTCGACCACATTTCGCGGGCGTGTCGTGGCTCAGGCGGATGACGTCAGCTAGGACCGCGGTAAGCCGAGGAGGCGGTCGGCGATGATGGTGCGTTGGATTTGGTCGGTGCCGCCGGCGATGCCCAGCGCCGGGGCGAAGAGGACGGAGTAGGACCAGACGCCGGCTGCG
Source organism: Sporichthyaceae bacterium (assembly GCA_036493475.1). NCBI lineage: Bacteria > Bacillati > Actinomycetota > Actinomycetes > Sporichthyales > Sporichthyaceae > Sporichthyaceae bacterium. The sequence continues at coordinate 11,697 of DASXPS010000007.1, forward strand.
GCATCGTCGGGGTCCCAGGCGGCGGCCTCGGGGCCGGCCAGGTCGTAGGCGATCTCCGTGGTGAGCCGCGCCAACTGGGCGGCGCCGAGTTTGCTGATCGAGGCGAACGGGCCGGGGTCGGGGCCGACGTTGAGGCCGGCCGCGACTTTGTGGCCGAGCAGTTGCAGGCCGCGCTCGAGGAGGAACACGTCGGCCAGGCGGGCGGTCGCGGCGGTGTCGTCGGCCAGGCCGCGGTCGAGGATCAGTCGGCGCAGCTTGGCGAAGTCCACCGGGGGGCTCATGGACAGCGGTTCGCGCCCGATCATCACCCGCTCGTTCATCAGCATCAGGGTGGCCGCGTGCCAGCCGCCGTTGATCTCGCCGATGACCGCGTCGGCGGGCAGCCGCAGGTCGTCGAGGAACACCTCGTTGAACTCGCTGTCCCCGGTGGACTGGCGCAGCGGGCGGGCGGTGATGCCGGGGGCGTGCATGTCGACGACGAACATGGTGATGCCCTGGTGCTTGGGCGCCTCGGGGTCGGTGCGGGCGAGCAGCAACGCGAAGTCGGCGTGGTGGGCGTAAGTGGTCCATACCTTCGCACCCGAAACCAGCCAGCTGCCGTCGTCCTGCCGGACGGCTTTGGTGCGCAGCGCGGCGAGGTCGGAGCCCGCGTCGGGCTCGCTGAACAGCTGGCACCAGATCTGCTCACCGCGCAGCAACGGCGCGACGTAGCGGGACTTCTGCTCCTCGGTGCCCAGGGTGAGCAGCACCGGGACGCACATTCCGGTGCCGATGCCGAAAACGTCCTCGTAGGATTCGCGGCCGCGGATCGCCCGGGCGAATGCGCTGTCCTGCGCGATGGTCAGCCCGGCGCCACCGTATTGCGTCGGCACCGTGATGCCGGCCAGCCCGGTGTCGGCCAATGCCGCTCGGAATGCCTTACCGGCGGCCACATGCCGGGCCTCGGTCGCGGCGTCGCCACCGCGCTGCGGTGCCTTGGCGACGGTGTTCGCGTCCAGCCATTCCCTTACCCGGCCGAGGAACGCGGTCTCCTCCGCGGTCGCCGGCGGGTCGGGTTCGGCGATGCCGTCGCCGGCCAGCAGCAACTCGGCCAGCGTCTGCTTGCGCCGGTGAGTGCCACCCAGCAGCGCAACGTTGGCCCGGGCCCGACGGAAGTACAGGTGCGCGTCGTGCTCCCAGGTGAACCCGATGCCGCCGAGCACCTGCACGGCGCCGACGGTGATCGCGTTCGCGGCCTCGGACGCGCCAACCAGCGCAGCCGCCACGGCAATGTCCACCGCCGGTCCGCTGCCGCTGCGGGACAGCTCGACCGCCGCGACCAGCAGGGCACGGGCCCGCTCGGAGTGCGCGTACAGGTCGGCCAACAGATGTTTGACCGCCTGGAAACTGCCCACCGGCTTGCCGAACTGCTGCCGGACCTTGGCGTGCTCGACCGCGGTCTCCAACGCTTTCGCGCTGACGCCGCACTGCTCGGCGGCCACCAGCACGGCTGCCGTGCGGCGCACACCCGCGAGCACCGCGGCCACATCGGGCACCAGCAGTGGCTGCGCCGCGGCGTCCTGGACGTCCAAGGTCGCGGCCGGTCGGCCGAGATCCGTGGTGCGCAGCTGACGCTGCGTCACCCCGGCTGCCCCGACCGGCAGCACGAACAGCCGCTCGCCCTCGGGCGCGATGGCGGTCACCACGACCAAGTCCACCGTGTCGCCGTCGAGCACGGCGCGCACCGACCCGGTCAGCGCCCAACCCATGCCGGACGGAATCGCCCGCAGCGCCGGCAAAACACCATCCCGCAAGGGGAACCCGACCCCGGCGGAGGTCCGACCCTCGACGAGTTCGCCGACCACATCGCCCGCGCCGGCCCGCACCAGCGCGTCGACGGCCAGCGCCGAGGACAGGTACGGCACCGCCGCGCAGGCCCGGCCGATTTCCTCGGCCACTACCGCGCACGCGCCGAGGTCCGCACCCGCGCCACCCAGTTCGGTGGGCACCGCAAGCCCGACGACACCCAGCCCGGTGGTCAGGTGCTTCCACGCCTCGCCGTGCGGCTCGCCATCCCGCACCCCCGCAAGGTCCGCGTGCCGGCAGAGCAGCCGACGGACCTCGGCGGCGAGATCGGTTTCCTCGGCGGTCGGCCAACCCATCACTGACGCCCCGTCTACTACAGCCGCTCGAGGATGGTCACGTTCGCCTGGCCGCCGCCCTCGCACATGGTCTGCAGGCCGTAGCGGGCGCCGGTGCGCTCCATCTCGTGCAGCAGCGTGGTCATGATGCGTCCGCCGCTGGCGCCGATCGGGTGGCCGATGGCGATGGCGCCGCCGTTGACGTTCAACTTGTTCTCGTCCGCGCCGAGTTCCTTGGCCCAGGCCATCGGCACGCTGGCGAAGGCCTCGTTGCACTCGTAGACATCGATGTCGTCGATGCTCAGCCCGCAGCGCTCCAACGCCCGCTGGGTGGCCGGGATCGGCGCGGTCAGCATGATCTTCGGGTCCGCGCCGAGCACGGTGAGTTGGTGAATCCGCGCGCGGGGCTTGAGGTTGTGTGCCTGCACCGCGCGGTCGTTGGCGATGAGCAGGGCCGCGGCACCGTCGGAGATCTGGCTGGACAGGCCCGCGGTGAGTCGACCGCCCGGCCTCAACGCCTGCAGCCCGGCGAGCTTCTCCAGGCTGGAATCCGCACGGGGGCCCTCGTCGTGGTGCACGCCCGCGATGGGCAGGATCTCCCGGTCGAAGTGGCCGTTCTTGGTGGCTTGGATGGCGCGCTCGTGGCTGCGCAGCGCGAAGGCCTCCATCTCCTCGCGGGACAGACCCCACTGCTCGGCGATGGCCTCGGCGCCGGCGAACTGGCTCAGTCGGCCGGCGCCGTAGCGCGCCTCCCACCCCTCGCTGCCGGTCCACGGATTGTTGGCCCCGTAAGGCTCCCCGGCCTTGAACGCGCACAGGATCGGGTACTGGCTCATGTTCTGGATGCCGCCCGCGATGACCAGGTCCATGGTCCCCGACATGACGGCCTGCGCGGCGAAGTGCACCGACTGCTGCGAGGACCCGCACTGCCGGTCGATGGTCACGCCGGGCACCGTCTCGGGCAGACCCGCGGCCAACGCCGCGGTGCGCGCGATGTCGCCCGCCTGCGCGCCGATGTTGTCCAGGCACCCGATCACCACGTCGTCGATCGCGGCCGGGTCGACGCCGGTGCGCTCGACGACCGCGGAGATCACATGGGCGCCCAGGTCCGCCGGGTGCACGCCGGCCAACCCGCCGTTGCGCTTGCCGACGGGGGTCCGCACGGCGTCGACGATGTAGGCCTCGGCCACAGTGGCTCCTTCGGTACGAGTTGTCTGGACAGCATGTCCGACTAAAGAGTACGACACTCGCGACGGGGTGGGTCAAGGGCACCTCGGACACCTTGTCCAGACAGGTAGTGGCGTATGGGCGCACCGGGCGTCACAATGCCGTCATGCCGTCAATTACCCGTAAGGCCTCCGGCACCCGCGCGCAGCGCCGCGACGAGATCCGCTCGAAAATGCTGACCGCCGTCGAGGAAATGTTGGCCGAGGGCGAGAGCTTCACCGAGCTGTCCGTGGAGCGACTGGTGGCCCGCGCGGGCGTGGCCCGGTCCACGTTCTACGTGTACTTCGAGGACAAGGGTGAGCTGCTCCGCGGCTGGCTGGAGGACATCACCGGCGAGCTGGACGCGATCGCCAAGCGCTGGTGGCACCTCGACGGGAACGCGGACCGGGACGACCTGCGCGGCGCGCTGGAGGCCGTGCTCGGTGTCTATCGCCCGCACACCGCGCTGATGGCCGCGGCCTTCGACGCCGCCGCCTACGACCCCGCGGTGCGCGAGACCGTGATGACGCTGATGGCCTTCAACACCGCGGGCCTGCGCAAGCACATCAAGGCCGGCCAGCGCGACGGTTTCGTGGACCCGGACCTGCCGGCCAACGAGGTCGCGCAATACCTGACCTGGATGGCCGAGCGGGCGCTGCATCAGCTGGTCCGCGGCGCCGACGACCCGACGTACGAGCGGCTGCTGGACGCCTACACCGCGATCATCTGGAACACCCTGTACGCGCCGTGCCGCTTGGGCGCCGCCGTCTGAGCGCGCACCTCTCCCGCTTGCGCATGACATGCGCTCGGACACTGTGTCCGGGCAGGGTGTTGCGGTCGGGTGGCTGGATGATGTTTACTCGCCAGTATGGTTCGCGAAGCCGACCCCGCGGAGCTCGTCCGGGCGCTGTACCGGGCGCTGGCCGCGGGTGATCGCGCGGCGCTCGATGCCCTACTCGATCCGGACTTCGTCGGCGAGGCCGCGGCCGGGCTGCCGCTGAACCTGGGCGGGCGCTACGTCGGCGCCAAGGCGATGCGCGGGTTCTGGCGCCAGGTCGGCCGGGCCTACGACATGACCCCGCAGCCACACGACATCGCCGAGTTGGCTGATGGCCGGTTGCTGGTGACCGGGGTCTACCTGGGCACCGCGCGTTCGACCGGCCGCAAGGTCGAGGCGGCGTTCACCCACACCATCACGCACGCCGGCGGACGCCTCACCGGGCTGACGCAGCTCACCGACACCGCGCGCTGGGTCGAGGCGCTGACGCCGGAGCCGGCCATGTTGGGCACCGAGGAACGGCCGCCGCTGCGCTGCCTGAGCGTCGACCTGACCGGGCCCGTCGGTCGGATGACGCTGCGCCGACCGGACGCCTCCAACGCCATCGACCGGGTGCTCGCCGAGGACCTGTTCACCGCCGCCCAACTGCTTGCCGCGGCACCGCAACTGCGGGTGCTCGTCATCGACGCCGAGGGCCCCGCGTTCTGCCCCGGCGGCGACCTGGCCGCGCTCTCGGCGGTGGACCCCGCGGAGCTGCCCGGCCTGCTCGACCACATGCTGACGGGGTATCACGAGGCGCTGCGCATCCTCGCCGTGTTGCCCATCCCGATCGTGGCCGCGGTACACGGCTCCGCCGGTGGCGGCGGACTCGGCCTGGTGCACGTCGCGGACATCGTGGTGTGCGGCGCGGACGCCAAATTCGCCGTCGGCTCCGGCAAACTCGCGCTCGGCGCGGACGGCGGCAACACCTGGTTCCTGCCGCAGCTGGTGGGCCGCCGGGTGGCCGCGCAGATGTGTTACGACAACCGGGTGCTTGATGCCGCCGAGGCGTTCGCGTACGGCATGGTGAGTGAGGTGGTCCCGAGCGCGGAGGTGGCCACGCGCGCCGCGGCGGTGGCCGAACGTCTCGCCGCGAACTCCCGACGCGCCAACGCGAAACTGCGTGAACTACTCAGGCCCGGACGCACGCTGTCCGAGGCCCTGGACGCCGAGCGGCAGGGCATGGTCACCCTTGCCTCCTCGCCCGACGTCATCGAGGCGATGCGTGCATTCCTGGAACGTCGACCCACGAGGTTTACCGATGAGTGAGCTCATTCCCACCACCCCCGAGCACACCGCGCTGCGCAAGGCGGTGCGTCAGATCGTCGACAAGTACGGGTTCGCCTACTTCCTGGACTGCGCGAAGGCGCACAAGGAGCCGACCGAGCTCTACGAGGAACTCGGCGCGGCCGGCTTCCTCGGCATGCACCTGCCCGAGCGGTACGGCGGTGGCGGCGCGGGCTTCCAGGAGACCTGCATCGCGCTGGAGGAGATCGCTGCGGGCGGCTGCCCGCTGCTGATGCTGGTGATCGCGCCCGCCATCTGCGGTTCGATTCTCGCCGCGCACGGGTCGGATGCGGTCAAGCAGGAATGGCTGCCCGGCCTGGCCGACGGCACCAAGACCATGGCCTTCGCCATCACCGAACCGGACGCGGGTTCCAACACCCATCAGTTGGCGGTCACCGCGCGCCGGGACGGCGACGAGTACGTCATCAACGGCACCAAGTACTGGACATCGGGTGCCGACCAGGCCGACGCGATCCTGGTGGTCTGCCGCGACGCGGACGCCGAGGCCGGCAAACATACGCCGATGTCGATGTTCATCGTGGGAAATGACGCCGCCGGACTGTCGATGACGCCCATCGAGGCCGAGCTGGTGCAGCCGGAAACCCAGTTCACCGTGTTCTTCGACGACGTGCGGGTGCCCGCAGCGAACATCGTCGGCGAGCCCGGCAAGGGTTTCCGCGCGGTGTTCGCCGGGCTGAACCCGGAGCGGCTCACCGCTGCCGCGCTGGCCAACGGCATCTCCCGGTACGCCTTGGACAAGGCGGTGCGTTACGCCACCGAGCGCCAGGTGTGGCAGGTGCCGATCGGCGCGCACCAGGGCCTGTCCCACCCGATGGCGCAGTGCTACATCGACCTGGCCCAGTCCCGGTTGTTCACCCACCGCGCCGCAGAGCTCGCCGATGCCGGTGCCAACGCGGCCGAGGCGGTCAACATCGCCAAGTTCGCCGCGTCGGAAACCATGATCCGCACGTTGGATCAGGCGATCCAGGTGCACGGCGGCAACGGCATGGCCACCGAGTACGGCCTGGCCCCGCTGTGGTTCACCGCGCGCATGCTGCGCACCGCGCCGACCAGCCGGGAGATGGTGCTGAACTTCGTCGCCGAGCACAGCCTCAAGCTGCCGTCGTCGTACTAGGAGTTCGCATGACCGACGTTGACGTCCTGGTCATCGGCGCGGGCGCGGGCGGGTTGTTCACCGCGGCCCGCCTCGCACACGCCGGCTACCGGGTGCTGGTGGTGGAGCGGTTGGACAAGGTCGGCGGGCGGGCGTCCACCGACGACATCGACGGGTTCAAGGTGAACACCGGCGCGATCGTCATCGAGGTCGGCGGGATCACCGAGGAAACCTGCCGGGAGGTCGACGCCGCGTTCGACATCCGCGAGCCGTCCCCGCCGATCCTCTATCGGGTCGGCAAGAAGAACGTGGACATCAGCGGTGGCGGCTGGGGAGTGATGCTGTCTCAGCTCACTCGGTCCGGCGCGAAGATCCTGGCCGGGTTGGGCGCGGCGCGTAAGGACGAGGGCCTGCCCGAGCACGAGCTGTCCACCGCGGAGTGGCTGCGCAAGTTCACCAAGAACGAGTCGGTGCACGGGATGTTCCGCAACATCTGCGGCTCGATCTTTGCGGTGTCCTCGGAGGAACTGCCCGCCCGGGTGTTCCTGACCTACATGAACCGCAAGAGCGCGTTCAAGCGGTTCGGCTACCACCCCGAGGGCACCATCGGCCTCTGGCGGGCGCTGGCCGCGGTGGTGGAGCGCGACGGCGGCGAGGTCCGGTTGTGCACCGGCGTGGAGTCGTTGACCGCCGTGGACGGCGAGGTCACCGAGGCGGTGCTGGTCGGCGGCCAACGAGTCCGCGCGCGGGTCGTGGTCAGCGACATCGGCCCGGCGGCGACGGTGAAACTGCTGGCCCACGATGTACTGGACGAGGACTACCTGGCCGAGGTGAAGCGCGCCGACCGACCCGCGGCGATGATCACCGTCAACTTCGCCTCGCAGGAACGGCTGATCGACGTGCCCGGCATGCTCGGCTTCGCCAAGACCCGGCGGATGGCCTACATGGCGCACTTCTCCGACGTCTGCCCGGAGATGTCACCCGAGGGCTGGCACCTCTACGTCGCCACCTCCGTGCCGCACCCGTCGATCGGCGACTTCGATGTGGACGAAGAAACCCAACTGCTGTTCGCCGACATCCACGACACCATCCCCGATTTCGAGACGAGGGCCCGGGTCCTGTCGGTGGTGGTGACCCGCGACGACTGGCCGCCGCAGCGCGCCGTCGCGGGTTTCGACCTGACCCCGCAGACGCCGCTGGCGAATCTGTGGAATGTGGGCGATGGTGTGAAGGAGTACGCCAACGGCGGCACCACCGCGTGCGCGGAGACGGCCAAGTTGGTGGTGAACGCCATCGTCGAACGCTTCCCGTTGGGGGCCGCCACGTGATCGCAGCGACTGTGCCGCAGCCGCCGACCGATCTGGTGATGCCGAAGGCCGCGGAGCTGGTGTTCACCATCGGCGGCGCGGTGCCGCTGGTGATCCTGCTGGTGATCGCCCTACGTCAGCTGCACGCCGGGAAGCCCCTGCTGCTGGCCTGCATGGTCGGCGGGCTGGCCGCGTCCCTGTTCGAGCCGTTCGTGGACGTGCTCGGCATGGTCTACCTGACCGAGAACAACTCGATCCACACCTTCACCCTGCTCGGCCGGACCATGCCGCTGTTCGTCCCGGTGATCTACCCCTGGTACATCGGCGGCTTCGCCTACCTGACCTGCCAGGCACTCACCAAGGGCATCACCCGGCGCAACCTCATGCTGCTGTTCGGTGCCTTCGTGCTGACCAACTTCGCCCTGGAAGCACCCGGCCTGCTCACCGACGTCTACACCTACTACGGCAAGCAACCGCTGAACCCGTGGGGCCACCCCATGTGGTGGGGTTGCGAAAACGCCTTCACCGCCATCGCCGGCGGCACCGCCGTCTACGGCCTGACCCGCCTGTTCCCCCGCGGCGGCCTCGCCTACCTCGGCGTGATCCCGCTGCTGTTCATCTCCGAGGGCATCTCCAACGCGGGCACCGGCTGGCCCATGTACGCCACCCTCAACGACAACAAGGGCTGGGGCTACACCTACGCCGCCGCCGTGATCACCATCAGCCTCGTCCTCTACTGCGTCTGGCTGATCGGCACCATGGCCGAACGCATCGCACCCCCCGTCGCGTCCGGCCAACCCGCGGCTATAGCGCACACTTCACCGGACGCAACAGTGTTGGTCTAGCGTTCGCCGGCGAAGCAGCTGACGGGCAGAGATGAAACCAGCGTGGCGATCCCGTCGCCTCACCGATCCCACGCGTTGCAAGCCTGCCCGCCAGTGGCGTGCTGGAGCCAGACCCCGACCCGCAGCAGCCGCCAACCCGAGGGCCGGAGGCCGGGCGGGCTGACGTCGCCTAAAGCGACCGACCCACGACGGCGGCAAGCCACGCACGGCGGGAAGGGAAGCAGCGACGAAGCACACACGGCCGCAGGCCCGCCCGACCAACGGCGGGAGGCCCGACTCACCCGGGCACCAAACACCGTTGCGTCCGGCCAATCCGCGGTTATCGCGCACGCTCGGCCGGACGTTACGGAGGCGGTGGGGGCCGGAGGGGAGGGTGACTAGCCTTCCCGCAGGAGAACCCCCTGGCGGACGGTTTGGAGCGCATGGCGGCGCAGGCATCTTCGGTGGACCCCGTCATGCGGCGCTCGATATGGATCGCGGCGTTCGGGACGGTGGTGGAGTGGTACGACTTCAGCCTCTACCTCTACCTCACGCCGGTCATG
>DASXPS010000008.1 GCA_036493475.1 Sporichthyaceae bacterium
ACCGAGGTCGCCGGGGAGATGGCGGACGGCCTGTTCGTGCACGGTTTCTGTACCGAGCGCTATTTGCGTGAGCACGTGCTGCCGACGGTGCAACGCGGCCGGGAGAAGCGGCCGGTTGAGAGCAGGTTCGAGATCGCCTACCCGGCGTTCGTCGCGATGGGCGGGACCGAGGACGAGCTGGCCACCGCGGCGCTCGCGGTCCGCAAGCAGATCGCGTTCTACGCCTCGACCCCGGCCTATCGCAAGGTGCTCGAGCTGCACGGTTGGGGCGAGCTGCAGACCGACCTCAACCGGCTGTCCAAGCAGGGGGAGTGGGACGCGATGGGCGAGCTGATCGACGACAAGGTCCTGCACGCCTTCGCCGTCGTCGGCGCGCCGGCGGCGGTGGCCCACGGGCTGCGCGACCGCTTTGGCGATGTGGTGGACCGAATCAGCCTCTACATGCCGTATGACGTTGATCCGGACCAACTGGCGGAGCTCACGGGTGATCTCCCGACCTCGTAGCCGATCCGTAAGGGTCGCGGGCCTTTCCGTGCCGCTGGGCGGTGCAACCGTGGGAAGAGACGGGTTTGCCCGCTATGGGACGGAGGTTGCGGGGTGTCGCGCACACGCGGTTGGGGCGTGGGCTGCGGCGTGCTGGCGGCCTGCGCCGCACTGGCCGCCGCGGAGGGCTTCGCCGACCTGATCGGCGGCCCCTCGCCGGTGATCGCCGTGGGCACGTGGGGCATCGACTCCTGCCCCGCGTGGCTGCGTGAGTTCGCCATCCGCCACTTCGGGGTCAACGACAAGCGTGTGCTGGTCGCCGGGGTGCTCGCCACCGTGCTGCTGCTCGGCGCGCTGGCCGGGGCGATCGGCGTGACGCATCGGCGGGCCGCGCTGTCCCTGACCGTCGGGGTCGGCCTGATCGGGATCGTCGCCGCGGACACCGTGCGCGGTGCCACCGACCTGCTCCCGGTCCGGGTGGCGCCGGCCGTCATGGCGTTGGTGGTGAGCACCGTCGGTCTGGTCAAGCTGCTGCAGGCGCTCGGGCCGGCCGATGTGGGTGTGGCCGCACCGACAGAACGCCCGTTCGGTGTGCCCGAGGGAGTGGACCGGCGGGCCTTCGTGCGCGCCGCCGGTGTGGTCGGTGTCGTCGGTCTGACCGGCGGCGGGTTGTGGCGGCTCAACGGCGCGAACACGAACCTCACCACCGATGGCCTGGTCACCCTGCCGGTCCCGGCGAGCCCGGCGCCGCCGGTGACCGGGGCGGACTTCGGCGTCCGTGGGCTCTCGTCCTACGTCACGCCCAACGACGACTTCTATCGAATCGACACCGCCCTGGTCGTGCCCCGCCTGAACGCGGCGACGTGGAAGCTGCGCATCCACGGGATGGTGCAGCACCCGATCACGATCACCTACGCCGACCTGTTGCGGGCGCCGCTGATCGAGCGCGATGTCACCTTGATGTGCGTGTCCAACGAGGTCGGTGAGCATCTCAACGGCAATGCCCGCTGGCTCGGGGTCCGCATTGCCGACGTGCTGTCCATCGCGGGTGTGCTGCCCGGTGCCGACGCGGTGAAGTCGAGATCCGTGGACGGCTGGACCTGCGGCACACCGCTGTCGGCGCTGACCGACCCGAACCGCGATGCCATGTTCGCCATCGGCATGAACGGCAGGCCGTTGCCCTACGAACACGGCTTCCCGGTGCGCATGGTGGTCCCCGGGCTGTACGGGTTCGTCTCCGCGACCAAGTGGATCACCGATCTCGAGGTCACCCGCTTCGATGCCTTCCAGGCGTACTGGACGCAACGCGGGTGGTCCGAGCAGGCCCCGATCAAGACCCAGTCCCGGATCGATGTGGTCCGTCCCGCCGCCGGGGGCGCCACGCTGGTGGCCGGGATGGCCTGGGCGCCGCATCGCGGGATCAACAAGGTCGAGGTGCTTATCGACGACGAGGTGCATGTCGCCGAACTGGCGCCGTGGGCGAACCGGGACACCTGGCGGCAGTGGCGACTCACCGATTGGCACCCGACCAGCGGCAAACATCGCCTGGCGGTGCGGGCCACCGACGGCACCGGCACGGTGCAGACCGCGCAGCGCGCGGACCCGGTCCCGGACGGCGCCAGCGGGTACGACACGGCCGTGGTCAGCATCTCCTGACGGGCCGTCCGTTGACCCGCTCGTCGGTGTACCGACACCGCCGACGCCCCGAACTGGGCGGTCCGCTGCCGCCCAATCTCACAGCGCCGCGGTGTCCACCTCGATGACCGTCCGAGAAGGGAGACCCCGTGAGTACGACAGACCTGGCGGGCAGCACCGCGGTGGTGACCGGTGCGAGTCGCGGCTTCGGCCGTGCGGTTGCCGTCGCGTTGCATCAGGCCGGCGCCGAGGTGGTGGCCGTGGCCCGCGACGGCGAACGGCTGGAGGCATTGCGCGCAGAACTCGGCGACCGAGTGACGCCGGTGGTCGCCGACGCCGCGGACCCGGTGGTGGCCGGTCGGGTTCTGGAGCGCTACCGACCGCGCACGCTGGTGCTCAACGCCGGTGCGGCGCCGCTGATGCGCCCGCTGCAACAGCAGTCCTGGGAGGCGTTCAGTCGACCCTGGGAGGTGGACGTCGCGCAGGCGTTCCATTGGCTGCGCGAGGCGCTGCTGCTGCCCTTGGACCCCGGCAGCACGGTGATCGCACTGTCCAGCGGTGCGGCCCTGAACGGGTCACCACTGAGCGGCGGCTACGCCGGCGCCAAGGCGATGGTCCGCTTCCTGGCCGGCTACGCCGCGGGGGAATCGAAGCAGGCGGGGCTCGGCATCCGGATCGTCTCGATCCTGCCCACGCTGACCGCGGAGACGGAGCTCGGCGCCGCGGCGGTGGCGGGCTACGCGCGGCAGGAGGGAATCGAGGTGGCGGAGAAACTGCGCCGGATGGGCCCGACGCTGCGCCCGGAGCACGTCGGCAAACACCTCGCCGCCCTGGCAGCCGGCACTGACCATGCGCCCGGCGCGTACCTGTTGAGCATCGACGGGTTGAAGGAGATCTGCTGAGCACGCCGGATACCACCCTCGAAAGGCGGGGGTCGGCGGGAGCATGATTGATCATCAGATCCTTTACCCGAGTGGGAAGTGCGGGTCCGCCGGCAGGGCCGGAACTGTCGGTGGTGCCGCGTAGGTTTGTCTCATGGACACCGGGCCGGTGCAGGCATTCGCGGGGTTGGAGTCCGCGTTGTGCGAGGTCCGCAAGACCTTCGAGAACCTGTGGCAGTTGCCCGAGCACGACGTGGTGGAGCT
>DASXPS010000009.1 GCA_036493475.1 Sporichthyaceae bacterium
ACCTCCACGGTCCACCAGCGGGGACCTCGGCGCAGCACCACCAGCGCGTGGGCGGCGTCCGCGTGCTTGCTCACATTGGCCAGACCCTCGCGCGCCGCGCGTAGCAGCACCCGCCCGGCCGGGGCCGGCGGCTGCGGCCCCTCCCCGGTCACCTGCACCGTAACGCCCACGGCGGGGCACTCGGCGGCGAACGCGGCGCTCACCCCGCTCAGGGCCTCGGGCAGCGGTGCGGAGGCCTCGCCGTCGGCATCCGCCGGCACCCCCAGCAACGCCTCGCGCAGTTGCCGGGAACCCGCGGCCAGTCGCGCGGAGAGCCGATCCACCACTGCCCGCACGTCGTCGGGCAGGTCGGGGTGAACGCGCAGCTCCTGCAGATCGAGTTCGGCCGCGAACAGCTGCTGGCTCAGCCCATCGTGCAGCCGCTCGGCCAGCGACCGGTCATCGGGCGGGGTGTGCATACCGACCAGGGTAGGCGGATGGTGGGTGCCCGCCCCCCATTCGGGGGGCTATCCCGCCTGTCCCGGTCTGATCAGGCCTTCCTGCACCGCGGTGGCCACCAACATCCCGTCGGCATCGAACAGCCGACCGAAGGACAACCCGCGCGCGCCGCCCGCCGAGGGCGAGACCTGGTCGTACAGCAGCCACTCGTCGGCCCGGAACGGGCGGTGGAACCACATGGCGTGGTCCAGCGAGGCACGCGCCATGGCATCGATCAGTACCTGGTGCGGGACCAGGCTGGCGTGCAACAGCGTCAGGTCACTCATGTAGGCCAGCACACAACGGTGCAGGCCCGCGTCGTCGGGCAATCGGTCGTTGGCGCGCAGCCACATCCGGGCCAACGCCGGGTGCGCGGGATCGGACAGGGTGCCGCCCACCGACGAGGACCCCGCGTAGCGCACGTCCAACGCGGCGAACTCCTCGGCCATCCGGGCCGCCGCCTCGGGGCCGCGGATGGCCTCGATGCTCTGCTCCAGGGTGGGGCAGTCGTCCGGATCGGGCACCGCGGGCATCACGTCCTGATGCTCCAGACCTGATTCTTCGATCTGAAACGAGGCTGTCAGATAGAAGATGTGCTTGCCGTGCTGACGGGCCGCCACCCGCCGGGCGCTGAACGAACGGCCGTCGCGCAGGTTGTCGACGTCATAGACGATCGGCACCGCCGGGTCGCCCGGCAACAGGAAATAGGCGTGCAGCGAGTGCACCGGCCGTTCCACCGGCACCGTGCGGTTGGCGGCGAGCAGGGCCTGGCCGAGCACCTGACCGCCGAACACCCGTTGAAACTGGGTCACCGGCGGCTGCGCGCGGTACAGCCCCTCCTCGATCACCTCGAGATCGAACAGTGCGACCAGTTCGGCAATCGAACTGGGCATGTCTCAGCGCCCGATGCCGCGGGAAGCGGCGAAGGCGGCCACCCGCCGCTCGATGACGAAGGTGAGCCCGGGCAGCAGGCCCGCCAGGATCATCTCCGCAAGGCGCAGCAGCGGCCACCGGGTGCGCCGGTACAGGTCAAAGGCGAGCACCAGATAGACGACGTAGAAGTAGCCGTGCACGAACCAGATCCAGAGGAAGTCCGGGCCGTGGAAGCCGTGCTTGACGATCGACGCGGTGCACGCGATCAGCAGCAGGGTGCCCACGATGTAAGCCGCGATGCGGTAGCGGAACAACGCGGCCTCGACCGGTTTGCCGGTCGCGGTCTCGGTCACGATTTCGGCTGCCTATGGAGGCGATCCAACATGCGGTTGTACTCCAACAGTTCGGCGTCGTCGTCCGGATTGAGCGGCAGCACGACGGTCTCACGCACCGGCAACACCAGTTCGTCGGGTACCCGTTGCGGATCGGCGGCCGGGGGGCGGGCCGGCGCATCGCAGTGTGGGCGGACGGCGTCCCGGCACAGCCAGATCCACACCCCCACCGTGAACACCGCGAACGCGGGCCATTCGCACGCGTAGCCGATGGACAGCATGTTGCCGTCCCGGGCCCGATCGAACTGCCACCAGGCCAGCCCGCTGAAGGCGAGCACCAGCCCCACGACCAGCACGTGCAGGGCCAGCCAGCGGGGGCGCAGCAGCACGGCGGACACGTCGTCAGCTTAACGCCGGCCGACGTGTCCGCCGGACGGACCGCTCACCCGGGCGAGCTCAGCGAACGTCCTCGTCGGCGACCACAAAGATCATCGAGTGTGGCTTCGCGTCACCGTAATCACCGTGCGGCCAACTGGTGCGGTTGAAGTCGACACACGGCGTACCCAGGTTCTCATCGACGAAGCTGGTGTCCAGCGAGAACTTGCCCTGCGGGGAGATGTCCAGGATGCAGAGCTTGTGGTTGCCGTCGACGTTGGCGCGGGCCACGAAGTAGTCCGAGAACGCGATACGGCTTACGTTCTTGATTTCGTGGTAGAAGCCGTCCTTGCCGATCCGGAAGTTGTCGTAGGTGCCCCAGTGCGGGCCACCGGAGGTGTTGTCCTCAACCTTGTAGGCGTCCGACAGCGCCGGGCAGTCCTTCTCCTGACCGCCGTGCCCGACCTCGTACATGGTGTCGATCGAGCACGTCGGGTGCTCACCCGCGGCCAGCAACTTGGAGATATTGAGCATGTAGACCTGCTTCGGCCCACCGTTGTCGCCGATGCCCAGCGCACCCGGACCGCGACCGATCACCGCGTGGTACAGGTACTTGTCGTCGGGGCTGGTCTGCACCCAGCCACCGCCGCTGCACCCTGCCCCCTCACCGGCCTGCGGGTCGATCTGCTGCGAGGCCGTGGAGGTGTCGAAGACCTCACGCCACACCGGCTTGGGGTCGGTGATGTCCGGCGTGTAGTAAATGACGCCGCCACACATCGACTCGGAGAACGCGCCCTTGTGGCCCGGCAGGTTGGTGACCGTGGTCTCCATGATGCCGCGCGGCTCCTCGTGCTCGGGGCTGCGCTCCTTGCGCGGGCCGTCGGGCATGTGGGAGACCGAGACCAGCTTGGCGTTGTCCCGCTGGGAGATGTCGAAGATGCGCACGGTGTCCCGGAAGATGTTGGCGTCCTGCGGCTTCACCGGGTCCAGCACGATGTTGCGCGGCTCGGCGTAGTCCGAGGCGACGAGCCGGTTGAGGTCCTCGCGCACCTGGATGCCGTGCGGATTCGCGCAGGTGGCCCGGGGCAACGCCGGGTAGTCCGGGCAGGCCACCGGGTCCTCGCCGACCGGCAGCGCGGCCGGGATCTCGGACAGTGTCTTGCCGTTGGCATCCATGTGCACGATCGAGCCCGGCGAACCACCGAAGCCGTTGGACACCCGCATCTCGCCGTTGGTGTAGTGGCACGGCCCCGGCACGTCCGCGCCGCCCATGTAGGTGCCGTAGGCGGTGCCGTCCTTCAACGTCCAGTACGCGTCGGGAATGGAGCCGCACGGGGTGTCCTGCGGCATGTTCACCCCGCGCAGCGTGACGGCCGGCAGCTTGGACACGTCGAACGCGTAGGTGATGTCGCTGTACAGGCCACCGGCGTACACGGTGTTGCCCTTG
>DASXPS010000010.1 GCA_036493475.1 Sporichthyaceae bacterium
CACACTCGATCGGCTCGGGAGCCAGAGCGAAAAGCGTGCTCCGGCTCCGCTCGCCTCACTCGTGTGTAGCGTGCAAGGCATGAAGTGCGACGTCCCGACCCGGGTCATGTGGGACCCCGCGCTCATTGGCTATGACTTCGGTCGCGGCCACCCGCTCGCCCCGATTCGGGTCGACCTGACCATGCGGCTGGCCCGTGAGTTCGGGGTGCTGGAGCGCTCCAACGTGACTGTGGCCGCCGCCCCCGCCGCCGCCCCCGAGTTGCTCGGCATGCTGCACACCGCCGACTACCTGGCCGCGGTGCGTAAGGCCGGGGCGGATCCGCGGGCGGTGGACCTCTCCCGCGGCCTGGGCACCGGGGACAACCCCACCTTCGCCGGCATGTACGACGCCTCCGCCCTGGTCGCCGGTCAGACTGTGGCCGCCGCCGAGGCGGTGTGGCGCGGCGAGGTTGCGCACGCGGTGAACATCGCCGGCGGCCTGCATCACGCCATGGCCGGCACCGCCAGCGGCTTCTGCGTGTTCAACGACGTCGCGCTGGGCATCGCCCGGCTGCTCGAACTCGGTGCCGAGCGCATCGCTTACGTTGACGTCGATGTGCACCACGGCGACGGCGTGCAGGAACTGTTCTGGGATGACCCGCGGGTGCTGACCATCTCCCTGCACGAGTCCGGCCGCACGTTGTTCCCCGGCACCGGCTTCCCGGCCGAGATCGGTGGGTCGGGCGCGGAGGGCAGCGCGGTGAACGTGGCGCTGCCCGCGGGCACCGGTGATGCCGGCTGGTTGCGTGCCTTCCACGCGATCGTGCCGCCCCTGGTGCGGGCGCACGCACCCGACGTGTTGGTCACCCAACACGGCGCCGACAGCCACATGGACGACCCGTTGGCGCACCTGGCGTTGACCGTGGATGGGCAACGCAGCGCCTATGCCGCGCTGCACGAGCTGGCCCACGAGGTAGCCGGTGGTCGCTGGCTGGCCACCGGCGGCGGCGGGTACGCCCTGGTCGACGTCGTCCCGCGGGCCTGGACGCACCTACTGGCCGAGCTCACCGGGGAGCCCATCGACCCGATGGTGGATACCGCCCCCGCATGGCAGGCACACGTGCGTGGGTTGGGCGCGAGCCCGCCAACCCGGATGACCGACGGCGCCGACGGCAACTACCAGGCGTGGACCGGCCCGGTTGCCGGTGATCAACTGGATGGCAGCGTGCAGGCCACCCGGGACGCGGTGTTCGCCCGGCATGGTTTGGACCCGGCGGGATGACGGTTCTGGACCGCGAGGCGTTGCGCGCGCAGTTGGTCGCCACGCGCATCGCCGGGGATGTGGCCACCCCACGGGAAGCCAACCTGCGTAGCTACCGCCGGCTGGCCGACGGCAGCAGCTACCAGCGCTTCGGGTTGGTCCTGCACCGGCGGTGGACCGGGCCGGCGATCCTGGAGGCCATGGCCCGGCTGGTCGGCGTCTCGCCCGACCCGGCGCACACCCACGGTCCGGACACCATCGATCCCGACCTCACCCTGGACGCGCTGGACGCGGCCGCGAAGCTGCTCGGCGATGCCGCTCGGGACCGGGCCCGGGTCATGCTGGCCACCGGCCACCCGTCGGGCCTGCTGCCGGTGCACCTGGCGCTGGCCGCCGGGCTGCGCGCGGCCGGCTGCACCGTGCTCACCCCGGTGCCCGGTTGGCGCTACGAGGAGTACAAGAACGACGACCTGGTGTTGCGGGAGATCCGCTACATCGGCGACGTGGCCATGGTGTCCAACCGCGGCGAGCTCAACCACACCCACTCCGCGGTGCCCATGCAGGGCGTGCTGGCCGCGTTGATCGAGACCGGCGAGGCGTTGCCGGATCTGGTGGTGGCCGACCATGGCTGGGCGGGTGCCGCGGGCGAGGCCGGGGTGACCGTCATCGGCTTCGCCGACTCCAACGATCCCGGCCTGTTCCTGGGTCAGGAGGAGGGCAAGGTTGACGTGGCGGTCCCATTGGATGACAACGTGTCACCACACCTGTACGGACCGTTGATTGGGTACCTGCGGCATGCCAGCGGCCTGTGAAAAAAATTCTGTTCACTGCCAGGTAAAGCACGTCGATGGCGCGGGGCGCTTTGTCATCAAATTTCCGAACACATCGGTCAACGCGTGTCGCGCCTGGCCCGGGCACCTCAATCAGGCACAATGCGGCCCCTTCCCCATCCGTACCTCAGGCCACTACTGTTGATGGTGTTGACGCAGAATCCCGCTCTGCGCCGTCGCGACGTGGGCCCACACTCACGCCGCCTTTGGCCGAAAGGTCCGGTGTGCCCATGGCAGCGAACGAGCAGCCTCTCGCCGACGTCTCGTTCCTCACCGTGGCCGAGGTCGCCACGAAGATGCGGGTGTCGAAGATGACCGTGTATCGGTTGGTGCACAACGGCGAGCTGCCCGCGGTCCGCGTGGGTCGCTCGTTCCGGGTTCCGGAGAACGCGGTGCAGGCCTACCTGCGTTCGTCGTATTACGAGGCCGACATCGGCTGAGCCGATCGCGCTTCTTCCGACGCCGATCCAATCCTCGCGGTTGGGTCGGCGTTCGCATGATGCGGCCGGCGAGCCGCGCCACACTGACGGGTAGGCTGACCCCCTTGCGCGCGCCGCTGGGCCGCGTGCCACTGAAGCGAGCGAAGGTACCCCGTGGGCTCTGTCATCAAGAAGCGTCGCAAGCGCATGGCGAAAAAGAAGCACCGCAAGCTGCTCAAGCGCACCCGGGTGCAGCGCCGCAACAAGAAGTAGCGCCCGCACCGGACAAGCACTGCGGCGGACGGGGTCGACGGGTGGGACGCACGGTTCTGGTCACCGGGGTCTCCCGACACGTGGGTAGTCGTCTGGTTCATCGGCTCAACGATGAACCGGGCGTCGATCGGGTGATCGGGATCGACGTGGTCCCGCCGCGCAGTGACCTTGGTCGGGCCGAGTTCGTGCGCGCGGACATCCGCAACCCGATCATCGCCAAGGTCATCGGGGCCGCGGAGGTGGACACCGTCGTGCACCTGAGCGTGAACTCCACGGGTTCGGGTTCCGGCGGCGCGTCGGCCAAGGAACTCAACGTCATCGGCACCATGCAGTTGCTCGCGGCGTGTCAGAAGGCACCGAGCCTGCGCCGGTTGATCGTGAAGTCCACGACCACGGTGTACGGCGCCTCGGCCAAGGACCCGGCGCTGTTCACCGAGGCCATGGAGCCGGTGGTGGCGCCGCGCGCCGGATTCGCCAAGGACGCGGTCGAGGTGGAGACCTACGTGCGCGGCTTCGCCCGACGGCGGGCCGATGTCGGCGTGTGCGTGCTGCGGTTCGCCAACTTCATCGGCTCCGACGTGGACTCACCGTTCACTCGGCTGTTCACGCTGCCGGTGATTCCCACCGTGCTCGGCCACGACGCGCGCCTGCAGTTCGTGCACGAACAGGACGCCCTGGAGGTGCTGCGCCGCGCGGTGGTCGCTGACCATCACGGAGTGTTCAATGTGGCCGGCGACGGCGTGCTGTTGCTGTCCCAGGCCGCGCGGCGGGCCGGCCGACCGACCTTCCCGGTGCCCGGGCCTTCGGTGAGCACGTTGGGCGGGTTGGCCCGGCGCATCGGCGCCTTCCATCTGTCCGGGGAGATCGTGCAGTACCTGACCCACGGCCGCGCAGTGGACACCACCCGGTTGCGGCAGGTGTTCGGCTACATCCCGCGGATGACCACCGCGCAGGCCTTCGACGACTTCCTCGCCGCGCGGGGCCACGGGCCGATCACCCCGGACCTGGTCGGGGCGGTCACCGACCGCGCCCACGACGCGGTCCGCGCGGTGACCCGCTACGTGCCCTCGCCGCGGGTGGCCGTGCCGGCCGGTTTCCGGGAGCGCCTTGATGATTGAGTTCGGCGATGACTGACGCCCGGGTGATTCCGCTCGACCCGCAGGGTCGTCGCCGGCCCAACCGGAGCCTCGCCGAGGTTGCCGAGCCGGCGGAGACCGACGGCGGTGGCCTGCGCCGCTTGGACCGCGCCGCGGCCCGCACGTTCTCGTTCCTGCGCCGCCGCTTGGTCGGCGAGTACGAGGTCGACGAGTTCGGCTTCGATGCCGAGCTCACCGATGCGGTGTTGATGGCGCCGTTCCGCCCGCTGTACTCGTCCTGGTTCCGGGTGCAGACCCGCGGGCTGGAGCACGTGCCGGACGTCGGCGGCGCGTTGTTGGTGGCCAACCACTCCGGCACGCTGCCGCTGGACGGCATCATGACCTCCCTCGCGCTGCACGACCATCACCCGGCGCACCGACACCTGCGGACGCTGGGTGCCGACCTGCTGTTCGGCACCCCGTTCCTCGGCTCCCTGGCCCGCAAGAGCGGTGCCACGCTGGCCTGCGTACCCGACGCGGAGCGGCTGCTGCGCGACGGGGAGATCGTCGGGGTGTGGCCGGAGGGCTACAAGGGTCTGGGTAAACCATTCGCCGAGCGGTACAAGCTGCAGCGGTTCGGCCGCGGTGGATTCGTCACCGCGGCACTGCGCGCCGGTGCGCCGATCGTGCCAACCGCGATCGTCGGCGCCGAGGAGATCTATCCGGTGATGGGCAATCTGTCCGCGGTGGCGCGCGCGGTCGGCCTGCCCTACCTACCGATCACCCCGACTTTCCCGTGGTTGGGGCCGCTCGGGCTGATCCCGTTGCCCTCGAAGTGGATCATCGAGTTCGGCAAGCCGATCCGCACCGACGAATACCCGGCGAATGCGGCCGACGATCCCATGCTGGTGTTCGACCTGGCCGATCAGGTGCGCGAGGCGATCCAGCAGGCGCTCTACCGGTTGTTAATGCAGCGACGCAGCGTCTTTACCTGACGGGCTTGACACCTGACGGGTAGTCAGCGCTCCAGGTGCATGTGGGCTTGTTTGCTGCCGGCCCGGGAGTCGCTGAAGTCCAGGCTGGCCGAGAGGCTGCCGGGCACCTTGGTGTCGATGCTGTCGAAGGGCAGCGGCAACAGGCCGAACAACCGAATCGCCGCGGACGGCGGAGGCTGTTCCACGGCACTCACCGAGCGGTGTTGGCCAATGCCACCGGGCAGGGCGCCCACCGAAGCCTGACCATTGCCCAGCAGGTCGACGTACACCAACTTGTGCACGTTGCGCTCGACCGCGACCTGCTGCGCCGACTTCGGCTGCGGCTTGGCCGCGGCCTCGGCGTTACGCCGTGCGTCGGCGACGGCCTTGTCGATGTCACGGACCGCCTTGGTGACCGAGCGGGCCAACGTGTCACGCTGATCGCTGCGGCTGGCCCGCGCCGCGAGGTCGGCGTTCAACGCCGACGACGGCGCGGAGATGCCCGCCACCGGGTGGCCGGTCACTGTGGCCACCCGGGCCGCGATGGTGTCCATCTCGACGACCAGCGTGTCCTGGCTCTGCCACAGCTCGGCAGGCAGCATCGGACGAACCTCGTCCAGTGTCACCGAGCGCTGGGCCAGGAAGCGCTCGAGCGGAGCCATCACGGCGGCGTCCGCGGTGCGGTTGAACACCTCGAAGAACCGCTCGCTGCCCGCCGCCAACGCGTCGGACATCGCTGACATCGTGTCGCGCAGCTCCTGGATGAGCACCGGGTCAGAGATCTGCCCATCGCTCTCCCGCAGCATCGCCTGCACCTCGCCCAGCCGGGTGGACGCGATCGACAGGTAGCGCTCGCCCCTGGCCAGATCCGAGTTCGCCAGCGCGAGCTGCATGGTTTCCATGGCGCGCTTGACGTCGTAGAGCCGGTCACCCGGCAGGGCGTGCTCGCTGGCCGCCGCGGTCGCCGCGGCGCCACCGGTGGCGACGGCCACCACCACGCCGGCAGCCACCAGACGGCGGCGCCACGGCGCGGGAGTGGCGGTCGGGACGATGGTCGGCGTCACCGCGCCGACGGCAAGCAACCGCTGGCGCAGGGCAAAGCGGAATTCCTCGGGCGGGCCCACGACCACGCCGCCGGCCGCGCTGAGCGCGGTGGCGACCCTGGTCCACGGGGCCATGGTCAGGTCATTGACCCCGACCTTGTCCAGCACGACCGCGAATTCGCGGGCACGCTGCCGGTCACCTGGTCGCATCGGCATCCAGTGCACCCCCGCCCTTACCCGGTCGTGGCGGCACGCGCCTCGACAGATTTGTCCGCTCGAAGGCCAACCGTTGCGGCGGGACGGTTGACCTCACTTGATCAATCCAACGACGCCGAGAGGCCGAGGTTACGGGCGGGTTCACGCTCGGCTGTCGCGTGGATATAACGATTGGGTATTCCGTCATCGGATGCCCTCCGGCAGTAGCTGGGCAAGTGTTCGCACCGCCCGGTACTGCAATGTCTTGATGGCACCCTCGTTCTTGCCCATGATCTTCGCGGTTTCCGCGACGGACAGACCTTGCAGGAAACGCAGCACCAGACATTCCTGCTGCTGCGGGTTCAGTCGCTTGACCGCGGCCAGCAGGGCGGCATTGGTCAGCGAGCGCAGTACCACGCCCTCGGGGCTTTCCGCGGATTCCGCGGCGCCCTCGGTGGCCACCATGTCGGCGATGGTGACCTCCAACCGGAACCGGCTGGATTTGAAGTGGTCGGCGACCAGATTGCGCGCGATGGTGACCAGCCAGGCGCCGAAGTCGCGGCCCTGCCAGGTGAACGTGCCCACGCTGCGCAGCGCGCGCAGGAACGTCTCGCTGGTCAGGTCCTCGGCGAGCTGCCGCGAGCCGACCCGGTAGTAGATGTATCGGTAGATGGTGTCCAGGTACCGGTCGTAGAGCTGGGCGAAGGCGTCGGTGTCGCCAACCTTGGCCCGCTCGACCAGCTGGCCGACCCGGCCGGTGGACGGGTCGACGGCGGGGCCGGCGACCGGCTGCGCGGGCGCCGGCAGCCCAAAGCCGCCAAGGGCGGGTTTGGCTGCCGCGGCGGCCGCCCCGGCGCTGACGCTGAACAGCGTCTGCGGGCCGCGCGGTCCGGCCAAGTTGGCCGCCGGCGCGGGCGTCCGGGACGGCGCCGGCAAGCCGGACAAAACTGCCGCACGCAGCCCGGAAAGGCCTGGCGCATGTGACGGCGGACGGGACATCGGCTCCCCGGGCGGGATTACGGCGGACGGGCTACTGGGGTTTCGGTCCGAATGGGCCAATGGTAGGCGCCGGTCCGGATTTCGACCAGGTTGTGTGAACGAAGCTTGACCTTTCGGACTCCGGTCCGAAGGCGGACGAACGACACAGTCCGGGCGCAGCCGTATTACAAACCTGTGATTAGTTCGTGATCTGCCTCAGGCGTGCGCTCGGCGTACCGAGATCGCGGCCGCGATTCCGCCCGCCAGGGCCCCGGCACCGACCGCTGTCGGCAATCCGATCTTGGCCGCTTTACGTCCGGTCCGATAATCCCGGATTCGCCATCCATGAGTTTTTGCGTGCGCGCGCAGATCGGCGTCCGGATTGACCGCGCAGGGATGCCCGACCAGGGTCAGCAGCGGGATGTCGTTGGCCGAGTCGCTGTACGCCGAACACCGCGCCAGGTCGAGCCCCTCCGCTGCCGCCAATGCCGCCACAGCCTCGGCTTTTGTGGGTCCGTGCAAGGGTTCTCCGACCAATCGGCCGGTGTATCGGCCCTCGGAGATCTCGGCCACCGTGCCCAGCGCGCCGGTCAGCCCGAGCCGGTCGGCGATGGTCCGGGCGAGCTCGATCGGGGAGGCGGTGACCAGCCACACCCGCTGCCCCGCATCCAGGTGCATCTGGGTCAACGCCCGGGTTCCCGGCCAGATTCGTCCGGAGATCAACTCATCGAAGATCTCCTCTCCCACGCGTTGCAGTTCTTCCACGCTGTGACCTTCGATGAAGCTCAGCGCGCGGGCGCGTACGGAATTCATGTCATCGAGATCTTCTGCACCGCCCACGACAAACTTCAGTTGCATGAGCGCGAATCGCGCTATGTCCCGATTTGTAAAGAAATGTCGGGCGTAGAGTCCGCGTGCGAGGTGAAATATCGATGCCCCGCGCACCACCGTGTTATCAACGTCAAAGAAGGCAGCCGCAGTCGGATCCGGCGCCCGGCGGCGGGGCCGTGGGCGGGGCACCGTTTCAACGGATGCGACCGCGCGCGGTTGCGGCGTGACGATCTCCCCAGCTGTCACGCGAACGAGACTAACCCTCCCCGATGACAGCCGTGGGTCGCGCGAGCCGGCCTGTCGATGGCGCTTCGCCCAACAGCAGGCACCGCCCGTCGGGGGGCTACCCGCCGCATGACACGCGCAGGCGGGCCTTGTCGTGCGTCCAGACGCCTGACAAGCGCCTTCTGCGCATGTCATGCGTCAGGGTGAGGGCGCGGTGCGGGTGTGCCAGACTCGCGAGGCGTGGACCAGCGCAGCGCGAATCTCGCCGGGTTGGTCGCCGCCGCCGCAGCGGCACGGTCGCAGCGCCCCGCGTTGCTGGCTGGGGGAATCCGCTGGACCTGGGCGGAACTCGATGCGGTGGTTGATGCGGCCGCGGCCGGGTTGCGAGCAGCAGACCTACGGATCGGCGACCGGGTTGCGCTGCTGACCACGGACGCTGTCGGCTTCATCCGCTGCTACTTGGGCGCCCTGCGCGCCGGGTTGGTCGCGGTCCCGCTGGATCATTCCGCCGCCGGGCCGGAGGTCGCCGCCGCGCTGACCGAGACCGGCGCCCGGCTGTTGATCGCAGACCCCGGCACCGAGCCCACCGCGCGGGCCGGGGCCGCGGCCGGTGGTGCCCGGCTTGCCGTCATCGGCTCGGCCGGCCCGGACGGGCTGGACGCGCTGCTCGCCGGGGGTCGCCCCGGGCCGCTGGACCCACCCGGATCCGGCGGCGAGGCCATCGCCGTGCTGCTGCAGACCGCCGGCACCGGCGGCCGGCCGAAGCGCGCGATGCTCTCCCACCGGGCCCTGTTGGCCAACCTCGACCAATGTGCCGCGTTGGACCCGGCCCCGGTCACCGCCGCCGACACCGTGCTGCTGGCGTTGCCGCTGTTCCACGTGTTCGGCCTCAACGCTGTGCTCGGCCAGGCCCTGCACGCCGGCGCCGCCGTGGTGGTGGCCACCGATCCGGACCCGGCCGCCACCCTCACGCTCATCGCAAACGAGCGGGTCACCAGCGTGGCGGGCACCCCGTCGACGTTCGCCGCCTGGGCCGGCGAACCCGCCGCGGCCGCGGCACTGCGCGGGGTTCGGGTCCTGGTCAGCGGGTCGGCGCCGATGCGGCCGGAGGCCGCGGAGGCCTTCCGCGCGGCCACCGGCAAACCCGTCTGGCAGGGCTACGGGCTCACCGAGGCCGCCCCGGTGGTCTCCGCGTCCATGCGGCCCGTCCCCGGCTCGGTCGGCGCCCCCCTGCCCGGCATCGAGATTCGCCTGCTGGACGCCGACGGCGCGCCGGTGGCCGAGGGCGACCCCGGCGAACTGTGGATCCGGGGCGCGAACCTGTTCTCCGGGTACTGGCCGGACCGGCACGACGGCCCCGGCCCGGACGGTTGGTTCGCCACCGGCGACGTCGGCTGGTCGGACCCGGACGGCAACCTGTTCATGGTCAGCACCCGCTCGGACGTCATCGTGGTCAGCGGCTTCACCGTCTACCCGGGTGAGGTGGAAGACGTGGTCGCGGCCATGCCCGGGGTGCGCGAGGCCGCCGTGGTCGCCGTCCCCGATGAGGGAACCGGGCAAGCGGTGAAGCTGTTCGTGGTGGGCGAGGCCGCGCTGGACATCGACGCCGTTCGGGAGTGGTGCGCGGCTCGGCTCGGCCGGTTCAAGGTGCCCCGTCAGGTGGAGTTCGTCGCGGAACTGCCCCGATCCGTGGCGGGCAAGATCGCCCGGGGCCGGCTGCGGGATGCCGAATGACGCCGACGCCGCGGGTGACCCTGCTCGGCAAGCCCGGCTGTCATCTGTGCGAGGAGGCGCGCACGGTGATCGAGGCGGTGACCGCCGAACTCGGCGTCGGCTATACCGAAGTCGACATCACCAGCGATGAGGAGCTGTACACGCGCTGGTGGGAGCAGATCCCGGTGACCCTGGTGGACGGCGTCCAGCACGACTTCTGGCGGGTCGACCCGGACCGGTTGCGCGCCGCCCTGCGTCGCTGACGGCAAGAGCCACGACGTCCACATACTGAGACGAGGGCCGTCTCCGAGTTTGTTCCTGTGTTCACAAATGCTTACCCTGGCGTCCGCGTCGAGCGAAACGGAGGCCCCGTGGTCGCAGGACAAGACGATGGTGTAAGCATCGTCCGCCCCTCTCGGGGTTCCCGGCGCGCCGGCCTCCCCGACGCCACCATCGCGCGCCTCCCGGAGTACCTGCGGGCGCTGCTCGCCCAGTCCGAGCGCGGGGTGGAAACGGTCTCCTCGGAGTCGCTGGCCGCCGCCACCGGGGTGAACTCAGCGAAGCTGCGCAAGGACCTGTCCTACCTGGGCTCCTACGGCATTCGGGGCGTCGGCTACGACGTGGCGTACCTGGTGCACCAGATCTCCAAGGAACTCGGGCTGACCCAGGACTGGTCGGTGGCCATCGTCGGGATCGGGTCGCTCGGCCACGCCCTGGCCAACTACGGCGGCTTCTCCTCCCGTGGTTTCCGCATCGTCGCGCTGATCGACGCCGACCCCGCGCAGGTCGGCGAGACGCTGGCCGGCGTCACCGTGGAACCGCTGGACGTGCTGGAGGACGTGGTACGCGCCCGGCGGGTTTCCATCGGGGTGATCGCCACCCCGGCGGCGGCCGCACAGGACGTCTGCGACCGGTTGGTCGCGGCCGGCGCGATGTCCATCCTCAACTTCGCCCCGGTGCTGCTGACCGTCCCGTCCGGCGTGGACCTGCGCAAGGTCGATCTGTCGCTGGAGCTGCAGATCCTGGCCTGCCACGCGCAGCGCAAGCTGGAGGTATTGGCGTGAGTGTGCTCGTGGTCGGGCTCTCGCACCGCACCGGTCCGGTGAGTCTGCTGGAGCGGGTGACCATCAGCGGTGACGCGCTGACCAAGCTGATCACCGACGCGGCGGCGGCGGAGCACGTGGTGGAGATCGCCGCGCTGTCCACCTGCAACCGCATGGAGCTCTACGCCGACGTGGACAAGTTCCACGGTGGCCTGGCCGACCTGTCCGAACTGCTCTGCCGGCACACCGGCGTCGGCCTGGAACAACTGCGTCCGCACCTGTACGTGCACTACGAGGACCGGGCCGTGCAGCACCTGTTCACGGTGGCCTGCGGGTTGGACTCGATGGTGGTCGGGGAGAGCCAGATCCTCGGTCAGGTACGGGCCTCATTGGCCGCCGCCCAGAAGCTGGGCACGGCCGGGCCGGTGCTCAATGAGCTGGTCCAACACGCGTTGCGGGTGGGCAAGCAGGCCCGCAACCGAACCGGCATCGACCGGGCCGGGCGTTCGCTGGTCGGCGTCGCCCTCGAGCAGGCTGCCGCGGTGCTCGGCGGATTGGCCGGACGGCGCGCACTGGTGGTCGGTGCGGGGTCGATGAGCGCATTGGCTGCCACGTCGCTGACCCGGGCGGACATCGGCGAACTGATCGTGGCCAACCGCACCCGCTCGCGCGCCGATCGGCTGGCGCGGGCCATGGGTGGGCGCGCTGTAGCGATGGACGACCTGCCCTCGGCGTTGGCCGCGGTGGACGTGGTGGTCTGCTGCACCGGGGCCACCGAGCAGGTGCTCGGCCTGCCCGCGATGAGCGCGGCGGCCGATGGGCGTCCGTTGGTGGTGCTGGACCTGGCCATGCCGCGGGACACCGACCCGGAGATCGCCGGCCTGCCGGGCCTGACGCTGATCGACCTGTCCGCGCTGGCCTGTGTGGAGGCCGCGGCCGGCACCCCGGCAGACGTGGAAGCGGTGCGGCGCATCGTGGCCGCCGAGGTGGCGAACCACGCCACCGAGCAGCGTGCCGCGCAGGTGGCCCCGACCGTGGTCGCGCTGCGCACCATGGCCGACGACGTGGTTGCCGCGGAGATGCTGCGGTTGGAGGGGCGGCTTCCGGAGCTGGACCCGCGACACCGCGAGGAGATCGCCCGCTCGGTGCGCCGGGTGGTGGACAAGCTGCTGCACGGGCCGACGGTGCGGGTCAAGGAACTGGCGGGCGGCCCGGATGGTCATGCCTACGCCACGGCGCTGCGCGAGCTGTTCGACCTGGACCGTAACGCGGTGGAGGCGGTCATCCGGGCGGACCTGACCGCCGAAGAAACGGCGTTGCCGCTCGAGTTCGGCAAGACGGAGTTGCTGTGACTCTTCGACTCGGCACCCGGGCCAGTGCGTTGGCGCTGGCCCAGGCCAATTCCGTGGCCGCGGACCTCACCGCATTGACGGGTCGTCAGGTGGAGCTGGTGGAGATCAGCACCTCCGGCGACACCTCCACCGAGCCGCTGGACCGCATCGGCGGCACCGGGGTTTTCGTCAGCGCGCTGCGGGAAGCGCTGCTCGATGCGCGCATCGACTTCGCCGTGCACTCGATGAAGGACCTGCCCACCGCCGATGCGCCCGGCTTGGTGATCGCGGCGGTGCCGCCGCGGCAGGATCCGCGCGACGTGCTGGTCACCTCCGATGGCCGCACGCTCGGTGAGTTGCGGCCCGGCGAGCGGATCGGTACCGGCTCGCCCCGACGGGTGGCCCAATTGCATGCGCTGGGCTTCGGGTTGGACGTCGTCGGCGTGCGCGGCAATGTGGACACCCGACTGCGCAAGGTCGCCGAGGGCGCGTTGGCCGGTGTGGTGCTGGCCAGGGCGGGTCTGGCCCGGTTGGGCCGGTTGCCCGAGATCAGCGAGGTGCTCGACCCGCTGCTGATGCTGCCCGCACCGGGCCAGGGCGCACTGGCCGTGGAGTGCCGGGCGCCGGACACCGACGCCGCGGCGGCGGAGTTGTGCGCGCTGCTGGCCGGCCTGAACGACCCGGATTCCCGCGCGGTGGTTGCTGCCGAACGCGCGCTGCTGGCGGCGCTGGAGGCCGGGTGCACGGCCCCGGTCGGTGCTCTCGGTGAGGCGATCACCGGCGACGAGGAGTACGAGGACGAGTTCTATCTCCGCGCGATTGCGCTCAGCCCGGATGGGTCAGCAAGCGTGAAGCTGTCGATCACCGGACCGTTGGCCGACGCAGAGGCCCTGGGCCGCAAGCTCGCCGGCGAGATGCTCAGCGAGGGCGCCACGGATTTGATGCAGGATGGAAGTTGGGAGCACAACGAATGAGCCCCACCCGCAAGGCGACCGCCAAGACCAGCCCCGCCGCGGCCCCCGCCAAGCCCGCCGTTCCGGTCGGCTCGGTGGCATTCGTGGGCGCAGGTCCGGGGGATCCTGGCCTGCTCACCGTGCGCGCGGTGGAACTGCTCGGGGAGGCGCAGGTCGTGGTCCTGGCCGAGCACTCCCGCGAGCAGTACCTCGGCGCGTGTGCGCCGGACGTGGCGGTGCTCGACGGGGCTTTCGACGCCGCAGGTGCAACATTGACTCCGTCGGCTCGGGGCAGGGTGCTGACCGCCGCGGCCAAGGGAGGCCGTCGGGTGGTGCGGCTGATGGACGGCGACCCCGGCCTGAACGGCGCGCTGGCCGAGGAGGCCGCGGCCTGTCTGAAGGCCGGGCTGGAGTTCCAGGTGGTGCCCGGTGTCGCGCCGATCAGCGCGGTGCCGGCGTTCGCCGGGGTGCCGCTGACCAACCGCACGGTGCGCGAGGTGCGGGTGGTCGACGCGCAGGACCCGAAGGTGGATTGGGCCGCCCTGGCCAGCAAGGACGCCACCCTGGTGGTGACCCATACGACCAGCACCGCACTGGTGGCCGGTGCCGCCGCCAAGTTGATCGAGGCAGGCCTGGACCCGGCCACCCCGGCGCTCACCACCTGGGCCGGCACCACCACCGAGCAGCGCACGGTGGCCGCCGCGCTGGCCGGCCTCGGCAAGGCGCTGCCGCATGAGCCATTGGAGCCGGGCGGTTTGACCGTGATCGGCGACGTGGTGGCGCTGCGCGATTCGCTGTCCTGGTTCGAGACCCGTCCGCTGTTCGGGTGGCGGGTGCTGGTGCCGCGCACCAAGGAGCAGTCCGCGGGGCTGGTGTCCCGGCTGCGCTCGTTCGGCGCTGTCCCCGAGGAAGTGCCGACGATTTCCGTCGAGCCGCCGCGCGCGCCGCAGCAGATGGAGCGCGCCATCAAGGGCCTGGTCACCGGTCGCTACGAATGGATCGCGTTCACCTCGCGTAACGCGGTGAAGGCGGTGCGGGAGAAGTTCGAGGAGTACGGCCTGGACGCCCGCGCGTTCTCCGGCATCAAGGTCGCGGCGGTCGGCGAGCAGACCGCCGCGGACCTGGCCGGCTGGGGCATCAAGGCCGACCTGGTGCCCAGCGGTGAGCAGTCCGCGCAGGGCCTGCTGAACGACTGGCCGCCCTACGACGACGTGTTCGACCCGATCAACCGGGTGTTCCTGCCGCGCGCGGACATCGCCACCGAGACGTTGGTGGCCGGGCTCATCGACCTCGGATGGGAGGTGGACGACGTCACCGCATACCGCACGGTGCGCGCCGCTCCGCCGCCCGCGCCGGTGCGTGAGGCCATCAAGAGCGGCGGTTTCGACGCGGTGGTGTTCACCTCGTCCTCGACCGTGCGCAACCTGGTCGGTATCGCGGGCAAGCCGCACGCCAGCACCGTCATCGCGTGCATCGGCCCGGCCACCGCGGCCGCGGCCGAGGAGCACGGGTTGCGGGTTGACGTGCTGGCCGAGACCCCGTCCGCGGTGGCCCTGGCCGATGCTCTTGCCGCGTTCGGCACCGCCCGGCGCACTGCCGCCGCGGAAGCCGGCGACCCGGTGCTGCGCCCGTCCGAAAAGCGCTCCAGCGCCCGCCGGCGGCGGTGAGGTCGTTGCTGACGTCATCCTCCCTGGCCACGGCTCCGGGCGATTTGTCCGGTTTGGCCGGCAAGGACGACTGACATGACCGGTCAGTTCCCGGCGGTCCGGCCGCGGCGGTTACGCCGGAGCGCTGCGCTGCGCCGGTTGACCGCGGAAACCACGCTGGCGCCCCGTCAGTTGGTGCTGCCGATGTTCCTCCGGGAGGGCGCGAGCGAGCCGATCCCGATCGCGTCCATGCCCGGCGTGGTGCAGCACTCGGCGGACTCGCTGCGCAAGGCCGCGGTGGAGGCGGTCGAGGCCGGCGTCGGTGGGCTGATGCTGTTCGGCATCCCCAACGCCAAGGATGCCCGCGGCTCGGGCGCGGACGACCCGAACGGGGTGCTCAACCGAGCGGTTGCCGACTTGGTCTGCGAGGTCGGCGACGCCACCGTGCTGATGACCGACCTGTGCCTGGACGAGTTCACGGATCACGGTCACTGCGGCGTGCTCGCCGCGGACGGCAGTGTGGACAACGACGCCACATTGGTCCGCTACGCCGAGATGGCGCTGGCGCAGGCCGCGGCGGGAGCCCACGTCCTGGGGCCCTCGGGAATGATGGACGGTCAGATTGGATACGTGCGGACGGCGCTGGACGCTGCCGGGTATGCCGACGTCGTGCTGCTCGCCTATGCCGCCAAGTACGCCTCGGCGTTCTACGGTCCGTTCCGGGACGCGGTGGAATCGAGCCTCCTCGGCGATCGGCGGGCCTACCAGCAGGACCCGGCCAACGGCCGGGAGGCGCTGCGCGAGGTCGCGCTGGACGTCGCCGAGGGCGCGGACATCGTCATGGTCAAACCCGCGATGGGATACCTGGACGTGCTGCACGCGGTGCGGGCCGCCGTCGACCTGCCGGTGGCCGCGTACCAGGTCTCGGGGGAGTACGCGATGATCACCGCCGCGGCCGCGGCCGGCGTGCTCGACCGCGACCGGGCCATCGAGGAGTCATTGCTGTCCATCCGTCGCGCGGGCGCGGACATCGTGCTCACCTATTGGGCGACGGAATGGGCGCAGCGGCTGCACTGAAACCATCCTGACGGTCCGTCAGCGACTGTGGGTGGTTCTGGTGGTGCGGCGCGTCGCTGAGGCACAGCGAGCCCAGCGCAATCAGCGCCAACCCGGCGCCGGCCAGCAGCAGGTCGCGCTGAAACGTGTGCTGCGCCGGGTCGCCGAGCGCGGCCGCATCCCCGCCGCCGGACAACGTCACCTCGCCGCCGAGCGTCGGGGTGCCGTCCGGCGCGCTGCCCACCTCGCCGGCCGCCAGCAGGTCCTCCCCGCCGGCCAGGGAGAACTCGAGGACCTGCACCGAGCCGACCGTGGTGGGCGCCTCGTCGAACCACGGGTGCGGCGCGTCCGCCTCCATCCGATAGGACGGCGCAATCTGTTCCAGGGCCGGGCACACCGGTCCCACCAGCACACGGCGGCCGGCCGCGTCCTGCAACGCGAACGGTGCCGGAGAGTAACGATCGACCGTGGACCGTTCGCCGTCGGCGACCGCGCTCTGGCTGGCCAGGTACCAGACGCACGCCGTGCCGGACAGCGGCGCGCGCAGCACGCCGCCCGGCCCGGCGACGACGGTGCCGCGGACCACCACCCGGCTGCCCGGCTTGGCCTCGGCCGGGGCGACGGAGTCCATGTCGACCGGCTTGCGGCCGGGCAGCAGGCGCATCTGCAGCCCAGCGCCGACCGCACCGAGCATTCCGATGATCGCCAGGAATGACCCGGTGAGCACGCAGACCAGACCGGCGAGCACGAGCACGGCGCAACGGTAGCCATCGCCGCGACAGCCCGTTGCGCCGGACGGGTGAGGGCATCCCGGACAAACCCGGACGAGCCGGGACATGTCGCGCCGTGCCGTGCAACCAGCCCGGTGCCGCCAACGTCGAACGGACACGGGGGAAGCCGGTTACAGGAGGTGAGCGTGGTGCGGGGCACCATCCACAATCGATTCACGACGATCGCGCTGGGCATCGGGACGGCGGTGGCCTCGCTGGCCTGCGTCCTGGCGGGCCCG
Source organism: Sporichthyaceae bacterium (assembly GCA_036493475.1). Lineage (NCBI taxonomy): Bacteria > Bacillati > Actinomycetota > Actinomycetes > Sporichthyales > Sporichthyaceae > Sporichthyaceae bacterium. The sequence goes on from DASXPS010000010.1 coordinate 16,836, forward strand.
GCGACCGCGCAGGCCGACAATGCACCCACCGCCGCGGCGGGCGGCCCATTGTTCGTCTCCACCGACGCGCTGCCGCAGGGCGCGCGGTTCGGCTCCTGGCACGGCGGCGCGGCGATCACCGGCGTGCCCGGCCGGGCCCCGTTCTGCCTGGGCGGGAAGTTCGATCCCGGTCACACCAAGTACCGGACCTACTCCGCGTCGCCCAAGGTGAACGCGCAGGAGTACATCAGCGTGATGCCGAGCGAGGCCGCGGCGAGTGCCCTGATCAGCAAGCTGGGTGCGCAACTGCAGGATTGCTACCGCAACTGGCTCGCCATGGACATCAAGGCGTACCACGACCACAAGCGCAGTGCGAGCTGGGAGAAGTACGCCTCGGACACCCCGGGCGGGATGACCGTCTACGGCGTGTTCACGGTGCCGCCGAAGGGCTATGACCCGGCCACCCACATGTACGCGGTGGGCCGAGAGGGCAGCACCGTGCTGCTGATGCACATGTCGATCGTCGGCGGCCGGGACAGCGCACCGGTGACTTCGTTCACCAAGGCCGCGGACACCGCGCTGCAGGTTATGTACCCCTGACGGGACCGGTCAGAGCATCCCGCGCGGTTTGAGACCATGGAGGGGTGAATCCCTCCGTTCCGGCACGTTCCGCGGCCCTGTTCGACCGGGCCCGGGCGGTCACGCCCGGCGGGGTGAACTCTCCGGTGCGCGCGTTCGGTGCGGTGGGCGGCACCCCGCGGTTCATGGCGTCCGGACGCGGTGCGTACCTGACCGACGTGGACGGCCGGTCCTACGTCGACTTGGTCTGCTCCTGGGGTCCGCTGATCCTGGGCCACGCCCACCCCGCGGTGGTCGCCGCGGCTACCGCCGCGGCCGCGGCCGGATCATCCTTCGGTGCGCCCACGGTCGGTGAGGTCGAACTCGCCGAGGAGATCGTGGCGCGGGTGCCGATCGTCGAGCAGGTGCGCCTGGTGTCCTCCGGCACCGAGGCCACCATGTCCGCGCTGCGGCTGGCCCGCGGCGTCACCGGCCGAGCGGCAGTGATCAAGTTCGCCGGCTGCTATCACGGTCACGTCGATGCGTTGCTGGCCGCGGCCGGTTCCGGGGTGGCGACCTTTGCCCTGCCGGACACCGGCGGCGTCACCGGTGCCGCGGTCGCGGACACCATCGTGCTGCCCTACAACGACCTGGACGCGGTCGCCGCGGCCTTCGCGGCCAACCCCGAGGGCATCGCCGCGCTGATCACCGAGGCGGCGCCGGGCAACATGGGGGTGGTCCCGCCCCGGCCCGGCTTCACCGCGGGGCTGGCGCGGCTGTGCCGGCAGTACGGGGCGCTGTTGATCTCCGATGAGGTGATGACCGGGTTCCGGGCCGGCCCGCAGGGCTGGTTCGGGGTCGAGGGCATCGCCCCGGACCTGATCACGTTCGGCAAGGTGATGGGCGGCGGCTACCCGGCCGCGGCGTTCGGCGGTCGGGCCGAGCTGATGTCCGCGCTGGCCCCGACCGGCCCGGTCTACCAGGCGGGCACGCTGTCCGGGAACCCGGTTGCAGTGGCCGCGGGCCTGGCTACGTTGCGTGGCTGCACCCCGGACGTGTACGACCACCTGGCCAAGGCGGGCGAGGTGATCGCGGGAGCCGCCGCCGAGGCGTTGACGGCGGCCGGTGTCGAGCATCGGGTGCAGTTCGCCGGAACCATGTTCTCCGTGTTCTTCACCGACGCCCCGGTGCGCGACTACGCGGCGGCCCGCACGCAACGGCTGGACCGCTACGCCGCGTTCTTCCACGCCATGCTCGATCACGGCGTGTACCTGCCGCCCTCGGCGTTCGAGGCCTGGTTCCTCTCCGCCGCGCACGACGCGGAGGCCGTGGGCCGGGTGCTGGACGCGCTGCCGCACGCCGCCCGGGCCGCCGCGGAGGTGGGCGCGTGACCACGCCGGTGACGCTGGTGCACGTGGTGCGCCATGGCGAGGTGCACAACCCGCAGAAGGTCCTGTACGGGCGGCTGCCCGGCTACCACCTCTCCGAACTCGGCCTGAAGATGGCCGAGCGGGTGGCGGAGTCCTTGGCCGGCCGCGACATCACCGCGGTGGTGTCCTCGCCGTTGGAGCGCGCCCTGGAGACCGCCGCGCCTCTCACGGCGGCCTTCGACCTGGAGATCTCGACCGATTCCCGGCTGATCGAGGCCGCCAACCACTTCGAGGGCAAGACCTTCGGCGTGGGTGACGGGTCGCTGACCCGTCCGGCGCACTGGCCCTACCTGGTCAATCCGTTCCGGCCGTCCTGGGGCGAACCGTACGAGAAGCTGGCCGCCCGGATGTTGGCCGCGGTCCAGGCCGCGCGTGGCCGGGCCGTCGGGCACGAGGCGGTGTGCGTCTCCCACCAACTGCCGATCTGGATCCTGCGTTCGCGCATCGAGGGCCGACACCTCTGGCACGACCCGCGCAAGCGGCAGTGCAACCTGGCCAGCATCACCACCATCCGCTTCGAGGGCGACCGCGTCCGCTCGCTGACCTATCGCGAACCGGCCGTCGACCTGGTGCCGCGCAAAGCCGGACCTCCGGGAGCCTGATGTTCGCCGTGCACACCTCCGGGACGCTGTCCCGACAGATCACCTCCGGCTCGTTGCTGGTGGCGATGCCGGTGGCGTTGCTGGCCGGGCTGGTGTCCTTCCTCTCCCCGTGCGTGCTGCCGTTGGTGCCCGGCTACCTGTCCTACGTGACCGGACTGGCCGGGGAGGATCTCGGCAGTGCCGATCAGGATGGGCGGCGGCGCGGTCGCATCTTGGCGGGCACCACGTTGTTCGTGCTCGGCTTCGCCGCGGTGTTCGTCTCGTTCGGCGCTGCCTTCGGCTACGTCGGGTCGCACTTGGTCGCGCATACCGACGCGGTGGACCGGGTGCTCGGGGTGATCACGATCCTGCTCGGGCTGAGCTTCCTCGGCCTGCTGCCAGGCACCGGTCGGGAGTTCCGGCTGCTGCACCGCGCGCCCGCCGCGGGCCTGTGGGCGGCGCCGGTGCTCGGCGTGCTGTTCGGCGTGGGCTGGTCGCCGTGCATCGGGCCGACGCTGGGTGCGGTGCAGGCCCTGGCCTTCAACTCGGCCAGCGCGGGTCGGGGAGCGCTGCTCACCTTCGTCTACAGCCTCGGGTTGGGGCTGCCGTTCATCGCGGTGGCGCTGGGCCTGCGTCGTGCGCTGGGCGCGATCGGTTGGGTGCGCGCACACCACCGGGTGGTCATGCGCACCGGCGGCGCCATGCTCTGCCTGCTCGGCGTGCTGCTGGTCACCGGGGTCTGGGAGACCGTGTCCGTGCACCTGCGCATCTGGAGCTCCGGCTTCGAGACGGCGATCTGAGCGCCATGGTCGTCGACACTCGCATCTCCGAGGAGCCGGTCGCGGTACCCCCGCCACTGGGTCCGCTGGCCACCGCGCGCTGGGCCTGGCGCCAGCTCACCTCGATGCGCACCGCGCTGATCCTGCTGTTCCTGCTCGCCGTCGCGGCCATTCCCGGTTCACTGATCCCGCAACGGCCGGTGGACCCGATCACGGTCGGCCAGTTCCACGCCCGGCACCCCGGTCTGTCCCGGTGGTACGACCGGGGATCGCTGTTCGACGTTTTCACCTCGCCGTGGTTCTCCGCGATCTACCTGCTGTTGATGATCTCGCTGATCGGCTGCGTGGTGCCGCGATCCAAGGTGTACCTCACCGCGGTCCGTGCCCGGCCACCGGCCGCGCCCCGCTACCTGGACCGATTGCCGGAGAATGCCAGACTGGACAGCAATCTGACGGTTGATCAGGTACTTGAGGCGAGCGTGACGGCGTTGCGCCGTCGACGCTTCCGGGTGGACCGGGTCGACGGCACGGTGTGCGCGGAACGCGGGTATCTGCGCGACACCGGCAACCTGGTCTTCCATCTGTCCCTGGTGGTGGTGCTGGTCGGCGTCGCCTACGGGCATCTGTACGGGTTCAAGGGCAGTGCGTTGGTGGTCGAGGGGGAGGGGTTCGCCAACACCGTCACCCAGTACGACAATGTGCACGCCGGCGCCCGCTACGACACCGACCAGCTGCCCCCGTTCGCGCTGAAACTGGACTCGTTTCACGCCACCTACCAGTCCGAGGGACAACAGATGGGCGCCGCCCGGTCGTTCTCCGCGGACGTGGACTACACGCCCGCGCCGGGCCAGCCCGCCGAGCGCCGGTTGATCAAGGTGAACCACCCGCTGCATGCCGGGGGCACCAAGGTGTACCTCGGCCCGCACGGCTACGCGCCGGTGGTCACCGTCAAGGACGGCAAGGGTGCCACTGTGTTCTCCGGGCCGGTGCCCTTCCTGCCCGAGGATCCGGTCGGGCTCACCTCCCGCGGTGTGGTCAAGGTGCCCGACGCCCAACCCAGCCAGCTGGGCTTCCAGGGCTTCTTCCTGCCCACAGCCGCGACGGACACTGTGCGCGGCCTGTTCTCGCTGTTCCCGGCGCCGAAGAATCCGCGGCTGGTGCTCAACGCGTGGACGGGTGATCTCGGTCTGGACGACGGCGTCCCGCAGTCGGTGTACCGGTTGAACACCGAACACATGGCCCAGGTGCACCAGGCGGCGGCCGCGGGCGCCCCACCGTTCACGGCGGCGCTGGCCACGGGGGAGACGATGACGCTGCCGGGCGGGCTGGGCAGCCTGACGTTCGATGGCTACCGGCAGTGGGTGGTGTTGCAACTGGCTGACGACCCCGGCCGCGGGTTGACCCTGCTCGGCGCGGTGTTGGCCGTGCTGGGCCTGCTCGGTTCGCTGTTCGTGCGGCCCCGCCGATTGTGGGTGCGCGCAACCCCCGACGGGGCCGGGCGTACCGTGGTCGACGTCGGTGCGCTGGCCCGCAGTGACGGCCCGGACCTGGCCGCGGACGTCGCCGGGGTGTTGGACGCCGTGCACGCGGGCCCGCCCGCTCACCGCGACATTGCTCAGCGTGGGAACGAGGAGTAGCCCGTGCACGTGCACCACAACCTCGCGCACCTCAGCGACCGCTTCATCCACTTCTCGCTGTTCGTCTACGCGCTGGCGATGTTCGCGCTGTGCGCGGAATGGGCCTTCGACTCCCGGCGGTTCGCAACGGCGCCGGCCGCCGTGCCCGCGGCCCAACTCGTCGGGGTGGGCGCCCGTGGGGTGGACGCATCCGTCGCGCCGCCGGCCGCTCCGATCCGGCCGTCCCGAACCGAGACCGAGCGCGCGGAACGGTTCGGGCGCATCGGGATCTCGTTGACCACGCTGGGCTTCGGACTGCACTTCGCCGGCGTGCTCTGCCGCGGCCTGGCCGTACAGCGGGTGCCCTGGGGAAACATGTACGAGTTCTCCACCGCGGCGGCACTCGCCGCCGTGGGGGTGTTCCTGGTGCTGACCCGCCTCTACGACGTGCGCTGGCTCGGCGTATTCGTGATCGCCCCGGTGCTGCTCACCATGGGCCTTGCGGTCACCGTGCTCTACACCGACGCCGAGCAACTGCAGCCCGCACTGCAGTCCTACTGGTTGGTGATCCATGTGGTCGCCGCGGTCACCTCGGCCGGGGTGTTCACCGTGGGCGCGGCGGTCAGCGTGCTGTACCTGATCGTGGACCGCGCCGAGCGGCGCGCGGTGATGGGACGCGCTGTTAGCGGGCGGTTGGCCGAGCGGTTGCCCAGCGCGGCCGCGCTGGACCGGTTGGCCTACCGGATCCACGCGTTCGTGTTCCCGCTGTGGACGTTCGCGGTGATCGCCGGCGCGATCTGGGCGGAAAGTGCCTGGGGCCGGTACTGGGGCTGGGACCCCAAGGAGACCTGGGCATTCATCACCTGGGTGGTCTACGCCGCGTACCTACACGCGCGGGCCACCGCGGGTTGGAAGGGCCGTCGCGCCGCGGCGATCGCGCTGACCGGCTTCGGCTGCTTCCTGTTCAACTACTTCGTGATCAACCTCGTGGTCACCGGGTTGCACAGTTACGCCGGGACCTGACCGTTCAGTCGCGGGCGGTTTGCTCGCCGTCGGTGTCCGGGCCGGGTTCGCCGCGCAGCCGACGCTGCAGGTCGAGGCGGGCCTCGATATGCCGCATGAACTCGGGATCGTCGTCGGGCGCCGGGGCCGCGACCCTTGCCGGACGCGGCCGCTCCGGCGCCGGAGTGGCGACCTTGGGCCGACCCAACCAGAACCAGGCCAACGGACCGAACGCGAAGACCAGCGCGATCAGCAGCGCCCACACCGGCCGTGGCAACTGGCGCACATGCTTGGGGTCCGCCTGCGCCACCTCGACCAGCGCCCACACCATCACGACCACGCCGAGGAGCAGCAGTATGGCCATGCCACTCCTTCCGGTCGTTCTCCGCGGTTGGCGCAGAACTCCAGAATAGTGCCCGCCGGCCGCTGATCCGGGGCGTATCCGACGGCCGGCGCCCCGGTCGGCACCCAGATCCGGGCGTCGTGCTTTCATGGGCCGCGTGCAGTTGCCTCCCGCCGTGTCCTACTCGATCCGCCGGATCGCCCTGTTCCTGGCCACGTTGGCGTTGGCTGCGGCCAGCCTGCGTGGAGTAAATTTCTTTGCGGTGATTCTGGTCGCCACGCTCGTGTCCGGTGTGCTCAGTTATGTCCTGTTATCCGGGCCGCGGGAGCAGATGGCCAGGTCAGTGTCAGGTCGGGTGGGCCGACTCAGCGCCCGGATTGATGCTTCCGCCGCCCGTGAGGACGCCGCGCTGGATGCGCCCGAAGCGGCCCGGCCGGCCCCCGAGCAGTAAACCGTTCGGCGCAATCTAATTCCCCTTTCACCGGTTCGGGGCGAATTCTGCATTGTGACCACACGCCCGAAGTGCGCGAGTTAGCGTGCTGGTGAGGTGGGCCGCCCGGCCGAGCCGGGGCAAACAGCGTCAATGGCCCGGCATAGCCGGGACAGCACGGTCAACGTCATAGGGGGACGTCGTGGGTGGTAACGGACCGAGCTCGCGGATCACGCCCGAGCTCAATCTTTGGGCTCAGGCGGTCCGCGGGTCGATGCGCAGCCTGAAGCGGCGCCGCGAGATGGGCTACCGGCATGGGTCCGGTTGGGCCGCCGCCGAGCCGCACTACTACGAAGCCCGGGGCATGGCCGCGCCGGAGGGTGGCGTACCGGCCGTGCACATCCCGGCGCAGACCACGGCGGCCACCGCCTACCGGGTGCCCAAGCGTGCGGCGGGCGCGGCCTTTCTGGCCCGTCGGCGCACCGCGCTGACCGTGGTGGGCATCGTGGCCGGTGCCAGTGTCCCCGCATTCGCGCTGGTCGCCGCGCTGACCGCACCGTCCATGCACGCCGGTGACCTGAACAACGTCACCGCCGACGGCCCGTCGGTGAGCGTCCCGGCGCAGGGCGCCCGGGCCGACCAGCAGCCGGCCGTCACCACCCAGGATTCCGACGCCGCGCAGCAGGCAGCCGAGGTTGCCGCCGCTCAGCAGGCCGCCGACCAGCAGGCCGCCGACCAGCAGGCCGCGGCTGAGCAGGCCGCCGCCCGGGCGGCCTCGGAGGCGACCCGCTCCACCTCCGCCGCCGACCCGGCCGCCGTGGCCCCGGCCGCGCCCATGCAGCACAGCGCGCCGGCGCAGCACGCCGCAACCACGCCCAAGCACGTGATCACCAAGGCACCCGCGCACCCCGCCGCGCCCACGGTGCACAGCGAGCCGAGCAGGCCGACCAGGCCCGCGCGGTCGGACCAGCACGGTTCCCGGTCCGACGCCTCGCAGCACAGCTCGCACAGCTCGCACGCCTCGCATCACCCGAGCGTGCCCGCCACCTCTACCGGCGGGGCCACCTTCACCGGCACCGCGCCGTCCGCGCCCACATCCCCGACCACCCCGAGCGGGCCGTCGGTGACCCAGGACCCGGCCGACCCGGGGAACAACTCCTCTCCCCAGGACCCGGCGCAGGACCCGTCGAACCCGGACTACGGCGCGGACAACCCGTCGGCGCCCGCCCCGGCCACCCCCCAGCAGCCGGTGTCCGACCCGGCCACTCCGGCCGCTCCGGCCGCTCCGTCCGCGCCCGCGGCGCAGCCGGTCACCCAGCCGCCGGTCGCCACCAAGCACAGCGGCGAGCGGTTCGAGCCGCGGGACACCGAGCCCTCGATGCACTCGGACTCGCACGACAGCGGTGACCCGTCGCAGCCCACCAACGGCTGAGGAATCAACGGGAGAAAGACAGAGCCAGCGCGAGCAGCAGCCCGTAACTGAGTTGCGCGCGCGCCGTCCCGGCCAACGCCGGGATCAGATCACGACTGTGCGCCCCGCCGGTGACCGCGAGCACCGGCGGGCGCGCTGCTGGTAGGGCCAGTAACGCCAGCGCGGCCCATGGATGGCGGGGCAGCAGGGCCAGGACCACCGCGAACGGCAGCAGCAACAGCGCCACGAACAGCGTGCGGGTGCGCCGATCGCCGAGCACCACCGCCAGGGTCTTCTTGCCCACCTTGGCGTCGCCGGGCGCGTCACGCAGGTTGTTCACCACCAGCAGCGCGCAAGCGAGCATGCCGACCGGCACCGCCACCACCACCGACAACGCGGTGAGCTCCCCGAGCTGGGCGTACGTGGTGCCGAGCACGGCGACCAAGCCGAAGAACACGAAAACCGACAGCTCACCGAGCGCCCGGTAGCCATACGGCTTGCTGCCGCCGGTGTACCCCCAGGCCGCCGCCACCGCGGCGATGCCGACTCCGAGCAGCCACCAGGAGCTGGTGGCCGCCAGCACCAACCCGGCAATCCCGCCGACCCCGAACGCGGCGAAGGCGGCCGCCTTGACCTGCCCCGGCGGGGCCAGCTTGCCGCCGACCAACCGGGCCGGACCAACCCGCAGCTCGTCGGTGCCGCGCACCCCGTCGGAGTAGTCGTTGGCGTAGTTCACCCCCACCTGCATGGCCAGCGAGACCACCAGCGCCAGCAGCGCCTTCCACCACACCGCGCCGTGGGCCTCGGCAGCCGCCCCGGTGCCCACCGCCACCGGGGCCACCGCGGCCGGCAGCGTGCGCGGCCGGGCACCGGCCCGCCATTGCCCGCAGGTCGCCATGGTGCCAGTGTTCCAGGGGGCTTCGGCGCCTGGAACTGGAGGGATTCGGATGTACACCACGATCGTGGTCGGCACCGACGGGTCGCCCACCGCCACCCTGGCCGTGCAACGGGCGGCGGCGATCGCCGCCGGGTTGAGCGCTCATCTGCACGTCGTCAGCGCGCACCGACCGTCGGGCGCGGGCGTGATTGCCGGTGCCGAGGGTGCCTTCGCGGGCGCTCACGGCGCCGAATGGAATGCCGAATTGCGCAGCGGCCTGACCACCATGCTCGAGGCCGTGGTCAACGAGCTGGCCGCCGGTGGGGTCAAGGCCACCGGGCACGTCGTGGACGGGCATCCGGTGTCGGTGCTGTTGGACATGGCCAAAACGCTGCACGCCGATCTCGTCGTGGTCGGCAACAAGGGCATGAAGGGCGCCCGTCGCATGCTCGGCAGCGTGCCCAACGATGTGGCCCACAAGGCCGGTTGCGATGTGCTGATCGTCAGCACAACCTGATCGTCGCCTCAGGGCGAGGTCTCGACCGCGCGCCGCACCGCGACCCGGTCGACCTTGCCGGAGGGCAGCATCGGCAGCCCCGCCGCCACCCGGAACTCGCGTGGCACGTGCGCGCGCCCCAACGCGCCGGCGACCGCCGCACGCAGTGGTTCCGGGTCGGGCGGGACAGCCGGATCGGCCGGCACCAGCAGCGCGACCACGCGCATGCCCCATTCCGGATCCGGCCGGCCGACCACCGTCACCGCGGCGACCCCGGGTTGGCCGGCCAGCACGGCCTCCACCGCTTGGGCGGCAACGTTCACCCCGCCGGTGACGATCACGTCGTCGGCCCGGCCGTGGACGTGCAGTACCCCGGCGGCATCGAGGTGGCCGAGATCCGAGGTGGCGAACCAGGCGCCGTGAAATCCCGACGGCGGCGGTCCCAGGTAGCCGTGGCCCAGCACCGGGCCGGAGATGTGAATCAGACCGTCCTCGCTGATTTTGAGCCGCACGCCGGGCAGCGGCAGCCCGTCGTAGACGCACCCACCACACGTCTCGGTCATCCCATAGGTGCGCACCACGCGTGCCCCGGCGGCGGCGGCGCGCTCGGGCAACCCGACCGGGATCGGGCCACCGCCGAGCAGGATCGCGTCCAGGTCGGCCAACCCGACCCCGGCGTCCAACAAGCGGATCAACTGGGTGGGCACCAGCGCGCTGTACCGGCGGGTGCCGGCGTCCATGCGGGCCACCGCGGCCGCGAAGGCGTCCGGGCGGAACCCGTCGAGCATGTCCAGCGCCACCGACGCGACGTCGGCCGTGCGGCAGCGCACCAGCACGGTCAGCCCGGCGATGCGGGCCGGGGACATGGCCAGCAACCACTGGCCGGGACCGCCGAGGTGGGTGTGGGTGGCGGTGGCGGAGTACTCCAACGCGGCGGTGCCGATTCGCACGCCCTTCGGCTCCCCGGTGGAGCCCGAGGTGGGGACCACGACTGCGGTGTCCGCAGGGACGACGCCGGCGCACGACGCCATCAGGTGCGCGGCGACTTGTGCGCCGTGCACCCCGGCCGGCACCGGTAGCAGCGCCGGGCCGGCCCCGGTCAGCGCCGCGTCCAGGCCCGGCACCGGGTCGGCGGCCGTGGCGTCGACGACGACCGGGACGAGGTCGCGGGTGTCCACTCAGAAGTACCAGGGGAAGCGGGACCAGTCCGGTGCGCGCTTCTCCAGGAACGAGTCGCGACCTTCGGTGGCCTCGTCGGTCATGTACGCCAACCGCGTGGTCTCCCCCGCGAAGATCTGCTGGCCGACCAGCCCGTCGTCGATGAGGTTGAACGAGTACTTCAGCATCCGTTGCGCCGTGGGGCTCTTGCCGTTGATGATCCGCGCCCAGCGCAGCGCCTCGGTCTCCAGCTCGGCGTGCGGCACCACTTTGTTCACCGCGCCCATCCGGTACGCGTCCTCGGCGGAGTACTCCTGACCGAGGAAGAAGATCTGCCGGGCGAACTTCTGGCCGACCTGCCGGGCCAGGTACGCCGAGCCGTAGCCGCCGTCGAAGCTGCCCACGTCCGCGTCGGTCTGCTTGAACCTGGCGTGCTCGGCGGAGGCCAGCGCGAGGTCGGCGACGACGTAGAGGGAGTGCCCGCCGCCGGCCGCCCAGCCGGGGATCACCGCGATGACCACCTTGGGCATGAACCGGATCAGCCGCTGGCATTCCAGGATATGCAGTCGGCCGGCCCGCGCCGGGTCGACGGTCGCCGCGGTCTCGCCGCTGGCGTACCGGTAACCCGTGCGGCCGCGGATGCGCTGGTCCCCGCCGGAGCAGAACGCCCACACCCGGTCGCGCGGGGAGGGCCCGTTGCCGGTGAGCAGCACGCACCCGACGTCGCTGGACATGCGGGCGTGGTCCAGTGCCCGGTACAGCTCGTCGACGGTGTGCGGCCGGAACGCGTTGCGCACCTCGGGCCGGTGGAACGCGATGCGCACGGTGCCGGAGTCGACGGACCGGTGGTAGGTGATGTCGGTGAGGTCGAACCCCTCGACCGGCTTCCATGCGTCCGGCTCGAACAGCTCCGAAACCCCGTTGTCAGTCACCCCGCCACCGTATCCACGCGTGGCGTCCGGCCCACCCGCACCTATAACTACGGGTTGGCCGCACGCAACGGGGAGGATGGGTGGGTGCTGGAGGTCCACACGTATGCGATTCCGCTGCGCACCCGGTTCCGCGGGTTGACGGTGCGCACCGGGGTGTTGGTGCGGGGGCCGGTGGGGTGGGGAGAGTTCTCGCCGTTCGACGACTACGACGTCGCGTCCTCGGTGCCGTGGTGGCAATGCGCGCTGGAGGCGGCCACGGTTGGTTGGCCCGCGCCGGTGCGCGACCGGGTGCCGGTCAATGTCACGGTTCCGGCCTGCGAGCCCGACCGGGCTGCCGCGATCGTCGCCGCTCATCCGGGTGCGCACACCGCCAAGGTGAAGGTGGCCGAGGTCGGTCAGGCCCTTGCCGAGGACCTGCAGCGGGTGGGCGCGGTGCGCGATGCGCTCGGACCATGGGGACGCATCCGCGTCGACGCCAACGGCGGTTGGCCGGACCCGGACGCCGCCGCGGCGGCGATCCTCGCGCTGGACCGTGAGGTCGGACTGGAATACGTCGAGCAGCCCTGCGCCACCGTCGAGGAACTGGCCGCGGTGCGCCGATTGGTGGACGTGCCGATCGCTGCGGACGAGTCGATCCGGCGCGCGGCCGACCCGCTGCGGGTGGCCCGCGAGCACGCCGCGGACATCGCGGTGATCAAGGTGGCGCCGCTGGGCGGGGTGGCCGCCGCGCTGCGGCTGATCGAGCGGATCGGGCTGCCCGTGGTGGTGTCCTCGGCGTTGGAGACCTCGGTCGGCATCGCGGCCGGGGTGGCGCTGGCCGCGGCCCTGCCCGAGCTGCCCTACGCCTGCGGGCTGGCCACTGTTGCGCTGCTGGAGCGTGATGTGTGCGCGGACCCGTTGCTGCCGGTGGACGGGCACCTGGCGGTGCGTTCGGTCGTCCCGGACCCCGCCGCGCTGGCCGCGCTGGCCGCCCCCCACGATGTGACGGTGGCCTGGGAGCAGCGACTGACCGCCGTGCGCGCGGCCGCGGATGGGAGTACCCGTTGAACCCGTCGACTGCGCTGGCCCGGGTAGTGGTCGACGAGCTTGCCCGCTGCGGCGTCACCGAGGCGGTGCTGGCGCCGGGCTCGCGGTCCGGGCCGCTGGCATTGGCGCTGCACGACGACGAGTACATCCGGCTGCACGTGCGCATCGACGAACGCTCCGCGGCTTATCTGGCCATCGGCCTGGCCCGCGGGTCCGGCCGACCGGTGGCGGTGGTGTGCACGTCGGGCACCGCGGCCGCGGCCCTGCACCCGGCGGTGCTGGAGGCCGACCTGGGTCGCGTGCCGCTGCTGGTGCTGACCGCCGACCGGCCGCCGGAGCTGCGGGGTACCGGGGCCAGTCAAACCGTCGACCAGATCGGGCTGTTCGGACGGGCCGTGCGGATGTTCGCCGAGGTTGGCGTGGCGCAGCCGGTGGCCGGTCAGGTTGGCTACTGGCGTTCCCTGGTGGGTCGGGCCGTGGCTGCGGCCGAAGACGGGGGGCCGGTGCACCTGAACCTGGCGTTTCGCGAGCCGCTGGTGCCCGACGCCGACCTCTCCTGGCCGGAGTCGCTGGACGGGCGGGCGGACGACGCCCCGTGGGTGTCGAAGGACCGGGTGGAGCCGGCCTCCATGCCGGTGTCCGAGCTCCTCGGGCAGACGGTTCCGCAGCGCGGTGCGGTGGTGGCCGGGGACGGCGTGGTCACCCCGTCCGGGGTCATCGCTATGGCCAAGCACCTGGGCTGGCCGCTGTTCGCCGAGCCGACCAGCAACTCCCGGCTCGGGCCCAACGCGATCGCCGGCTACCCCTTGCTGCTGGCCGAGGAGTCGCTGGCGGCGGTGCCGCCCGACGTGGTGTTCACCGTGGGCCGACCGGGCCTGTCCCGCTCGCTGCTGAGCTGGCTCGGCCGGGCCGGCGCGCAGGTCGTGATGGACTACCCGTCGCCGGTCTGGCCGGACCCGACCCGCACCGCGAGTCGGGTATTGCCCAGGCCGCCGTTCCTCGACCTACCCTCCGCGGAGCCGACCGATTGGCTGCGGACCTGGCAGCGCGCCGGCCGCGTCGCCGCGGCCGTGCTGGACGCTGAATTCGACGCTGCGCGGTTGACCGAGGTCGGCGTCGCCGGGGTGCTCGGCGCGGCCCTGCCCGCGGGCAGCCTGCTGGTCTGCGGGCCCAGCCGACCCATCCGTGACGTGGACCTGACACTGCCCGCCCGCGACGACATCACGGTGGTGGCCAACCGCGGGGTGAACGGGATCGACGGCGTGGTGTCCACCGCGATCGGCGCGGCATTGGCACACCAGCGCGCATGCGGCGGCGGACACGCCGTCGCGCTGCTCGGCGACCTGACGTACCTCTACGACCGCAACGGCCTGCTGCTCGGCCCGGACGACCCGCGCCCGGACCTGGTGCTGGTGGTCGTGGACAACGACGGCGGCGGGATCTTCGGTACGCTGCCGCAGGCCGACCTGCCCGGCTTCGAACGCGTCTTCGGCACCCCGCACGGTCTCGACCTGTGCGCCGACGCCGCCGTGGCCGGTATCCCGGCGACCACTGTGACCACCAGGGCCGAACTCGAGGCCGCGATCAAACCCGGTCCCGGCCTGCGTCTGGTGCGGGTGCCCGTCGATCGGGCGGACACCGCGACCGGGTTGGCCGGTCTGCAGCAGCAGATCGGCGCGGCACTGCGACAGCCGTGAGACGCTGAGCCGTGGCCGACGGGGACGAGAGCACCGGGTCGCTGGTGGATTCGACCCCGCCCGCCGCACCGCCGGCGGGGTTGCGGCGCAGCCGGTTGGTGCTGCTGGGAGTGGCCGCCGCCGCGGTCTACGCCATTGACCTGACCACCAAGGTGATCGCGGTGCATCACCTTGCGCACCGCACGCGCCCGGTGACCATCGTCCACTCCGCGTTCGACCTGGAACTGGTGCGCAACCCCGGCGCCGCCTTCGGACTGGGGGTCGGCATGACGATCGTGTTCAGCGCGGTCAGCATCGCCGTCATCGCCGCGATCCTGCGCTACGCCTCCCGGCTGGGCAGTGCGTGGTGGGCGCTGGTGTTCGGCCTGGTGCTGGGGGGCGCGCTGGGCAACCTCACCGACCGAATCTTCCGTGACCCGGGCTTCGGCCGCGGGCACGTGGTCGACTTCCTGCACATCCACCATTGGCCGGTGTTCAACGTCGCGGACAGTGCGTTCACCGTTGCCGGTGCCATCGTGGTGCTGCTGGCCATCAACAACGTGCCCCTCGAGGGCCGCGCACAGCGCGGAGCGGGTACAACGGAAGCATGACCTCCCGCATCCCGCATCGTCCGCTCGGCCGCACCGACATCACCGTGGGGGCCATTGGCCTCGGCTGTATGAGCATGTCGTGGGCCTATGACCCGTCCCAGAAGGACGACGACGCATCCGTCGACACCATCCACGCCGCCATCGACGCGGGCGTCACGCTCATCGACACCGCACCGGCCTACGGGCCGCACCACAACGAGGAGCTGGTCGGTCGCGCGCTGGCCGGTCGCCGCGAGGAGGTCACGCTGGCCACCAAGCTCGGCCTGTACGTCGACCTGACCACGTTTGAGTTTCGCAAGGAGGGCCGTCCGGAAACCGTCGCGACCCAGGTGGAGGACTCGCTGCGCCGGTTGCAGACCGACGTCATCGACCTCTACCAACTGCACCGGGTGGACCCGAACGTGCCGATCGAGGAGACCTGGGCAGCGATGGCGGCGCTCGTCGAGCGCGGTCTGGTGCGGGCCCTCGGGCTGTCCGAGACCAGCGCCGAGGAGTGCGCCCGGGCGCACGCCGTCCACCCGGTGTCCTCGGTGCAGTCGGAGTTCTCGCTGTGGACCAGGGACGTTATGCAGAACGGCGTGCTGGCCTGGTGCGAGGCCAACGGGGCCACCTTCATCCCGTTCGCCCCGCTCGGCCGTGGCTTCCTCACCGGTGCGATCGGCGCGGACCACCAGTTCGAGGCCAACGACTTCCGGGCACGCAACCCACGTTTCGCCGACGATGCCCGGGCGGCCAACCAGCACTTGGTGGACGAGGTGCGCGCGGTGGCGGGCGAGCTGGACGCCTCGCCTGCCCAAGTGGCCCTGGCCTGGACCTTGGCCGGCTCTCCGGCGATCGTGCCGATTCCCGGCACCCGGCGTCGGGAGCGGGCGCTGGAGAACACCGCCGCGGCGAACCTGGTGCTGCCCGATCACCTGCTCAAGCGGCTCGACGAGCTGCCGGCACCGGTGGGCGCCCGCTACTGACGCCGGCCTGCGGTCCACCGTGATCGTAAGAAGCCGTTGAGCGGGTAGGGGTTCTTCGTTCCGCATCGGCGCCGGAGGTGCGCCGACGGAGGCGGAGGTATGCGGTGCACACGCTGGCGGTGCTGATCGTCGTCCTAGCCGTACTGATCGCGTTCGCGATGCTGGTCGGTCTCCTGCAGATGCGCCGCCGTCGCGGCGGCGTTGTCGGCATCGGACGCAACCGATGACCCTCGCGCACGCCGGCGCGCTGCACGGCCTGCCGGTGGTGACCCTGGCCGGGGATCGCGAGGCGCTGGTCAAGGACGTGGTGTTCGACCGCGCCGACGGACGGGTCACTGGCTTCACATTGAACAACCCCGGCCTGCTCAGTCGCTCTCGCAAGGATGCGTTGCCGATCGGTGCGGTGCACGGCTTCGGCGACGTCGCGGTGATCATTAGCGACCCTTCGGTGCTGGTGCCGATCGACGAGGTCGCCCCCGCCGCGGAACGGGAGCGTGCGGACGTGCTGCAGGGGCAGGTACTCACCGACGCCGGGCAGGAACTGGGCAAGGTCGTCGACGTGATCCTCGATTTGGGCGCGCGTCCGCCGGACGTGGTCGGCTACGAGATCGAGCCCGGTCCGGCATTGCCCGGACACGGCCGGCGGGTGCTGCTGCCGCTGCCGGTCACCGGCGCGGTCTCCGGGGAGCGGTTGATCATTCCCGCCGCCGCCACCGAGTTCGTGGCCGACGATTTGGGTGCGTTCGCGATGACCATGCAGGCCTTTCGCGAGCGCATGGCCACAGGTATGACGGAGGGTCAGAACTGATGCGGCTGCGCGAGACACGACAACGCGAGGTGGTGGACACCTCCAACGCCGCCGGCGTGGGGCGGGTGGACGGCGCGGTGCTGCAGCTGGACCCGCCACGGGTGCATGCACTGCGGCTGAGCAAGACCAAGGACGGCGCGCTGCTGTCCTGGTCGGACCTGACCGCCATCGGGCCCGACGCGGTGACCGTGCCGAACAAGAACGTGCTGCGCGAGGCCGTCGACTCCGCCGAGGCGGCCGCCGCGGACGCGGACCGGGACCTGTTGGACAAGCCGGCCCTCAGCGAGTTCGGCATGGACCTCGGTACCGTGCTGGACGCCGAGGTGGACCCGGACACCGGTGCGCTGCTGAGCATCGTCACCGACCGCGGCGAACTCGACCCGCAGCGGCTGCTCGGCGTTGGTGGCTACGCCGCGATCTTCCGCGACGGCTGACGGGCGCGGGAGAGCAGGCCGGCGCCGTGAGCCCGCCGCATAGGGTGGGGACGGTAGGCCGAGCTCGAGGAGTTGGCATGACAGCCGGCACGGACGCCGCCGCGTCGATTCCCGCCCTGTTCGCGCAACGGGTGGCCCAAACGCCCGACAGCCTCGCGTTCCGGTACCGCAGCGAGAACGGCTGGACGGACCTGACCTGGGCGCAGTCCGAGGTGCCGGTGCGTCAGCTGGCCTCCGGGCTGATCGCGCTCGGGGTGGGCGAGGAGAGCCGGGTGGCCATCCTGGCCGGTACCCGGTGGGAGTGGATCCTGGCCGATCTGTCGATCCTGGCCGCCGGTGGCGCGACCACCACGATCTACCCGTCGAACACCGCCGAGGAGTGCGCGTTCGTGATCGCCGACTCCGACTCGATTCTGGTGGTCGCGGAGAACGAGGCCCAGGTGGCCAAGTTGCGCACGGTCCGGGAGAAGATTCCCGCGGTGCGTCACGTGATCGTCATGGACGGCGACGCCGACGACGATTGGGTGCTGACGCTGGATCAGGTGCGTGCCGCCGGCGCCGAACTGGCCGCGGCCTCACCCGGTGAGTACGCCGCGCGGATCGCGGCCATAAAGCCGGAGCGACTGTCCACGCTGGTCTACACCTCGGGTACCACCGGCCGGCCCAAGGGCGTGGAACTGACCCACGACAACTGGGTGTACGTGGCCGAGGCCTCCCTCGCGCTGGACCTGGCCCGTTCCGATGACCTGCACTTCCTGTGGCTGCCGATGTCGCACGTGTTCGGCAAGGTGCTCGAGGTGATCATGATCGCCAACGGCACGCCGACGGTGATCGACGGCGCGGTGGACAAGATTGTGGCCAACCTCGGGGAGATCCGCCCGACGATCATGGCCGGCGCGCCCCGGGTGTTCGAGAAGGCGCACAACACGATCGTGTCCACGGTGCGCAATGAGGGCGGCGCCAAGCTCGCGTTGTTCCAGTGGGCCCGCGGGCTGGGCCTGGCCGCGAGTCGGGCCCGTCAGCAGGGCAAGTCCCCGTCGTTGGTCACCCGGGCGCAGTTGCTGCTCGCCGACCGGTTGGTGTTCGCCAAGATCCGCGGTCGGTTCGGCGGCCGGGTGCGCGCGTTCATCTCCGGTTCCGCGCCGCTGTCCGCGGAGATCGCTGAGTTCTTCGACGGCGTCGGCATGCCGATCCTGGAGGGCTACGGGCTCACCGAGTCCTCCGCGGCCAGCTTCGTCAACCGGCCGAACTCGGCGCGCTACGGCACCGTCGGACCGCCGCTGCCCGGCACCGAGGTGCGCCTCGCCGAGGACGGTGAGGTGCTTATTCGTGGCCGCGGCGTCATGCGCGGCTACCACGGGTTGCCCGAGGAGACCGCAGCCACGCTGCTGCCCGGCGGTTGGTTGGCCACCGGGGACATCGGGGAACTCGACGAGGCCGGCCGGTTGCGCATCACCGATCGCAAGAAGGAGCTGATCAAGACCTCGGGTGGCAAGTACGTGGCGCCCGCGCCGATCGAGGGCAGGATCAAGGCGGCGTGCCCGTTCGCGTCCAACGTGGTGGTGCACGGGGAGCGGCGCAACTTCTGCGTCGCGCTGCTCACCCTCGACCCGGACGTGACCCGGGCGTGGGCGGCGGTGCACGGCAAGTCGCAGGACGTGGCCGTGCTGGCCGAGGACGAGACGCTGCGCGCGGAGGTGCGCAAGGCCGTTGACTCGGTCAACGCCGACCTGCCCAGTTACTCCACCATCAAGGACTTCGCGATCCTGCCCGCCGATTTCACTGTGGAGAGCGGGGAGCTGACCGCGAGTCTGAAGGTGCGACGCAAGATCGTGGAAACCAAGTACGCCGACGTGTTGGACCGCTTCTACGTAGGTGCTGTCGAGCAAATCTGAGTTTGCGTCACTACTTCTGTGGCGTGGTCACTGTCGAGGCGGCCACCGAGCCGTGCGGCGTGGGCTGTTCCGGCGCGTTGCCGGTCGGCAGCACGATGCCCACGATCAGCGCGATCGCGGCCAGCGCGGTGAGCCAGGCCGCCATGCGGTTGCCCGCCCAACCGCCATAGTTCTCGGCGCCTTCGGCGCGCTGGGTGAGCCGCGCCGCCCGCCGGTGCTGGCGGGGCACACTCGGCTCCAGCCGGCGCAGGAACACCTTCTCGGTGTGGTTGCGGGTGATCGCCCGCAGGTTCGCGAACGGGGCGAGCACGCCCCACCAACCGCGCCGCAAGGTCTCCCGCTGCACCCGCTGGTAGGTGGCCAGGCCGCAGGTGCGGCACAGCAGTGCGTTGTGCACCGTGCTGCGGGCGCGTAGACCGCCGGGGGCCACGGAGTGCAGGCTGACCCGTACCGCCGGCGTGGCGGTGCACTGCCGGCAGCCGCGCGCCCGGCGCGGGAACAGGACGCCGTGCTCATGCGCCTGCTCGATCGCGTGCCAGGCCAGGTCCAGTTCGTGGTGGCACAGGTCGGCGGATACGGCGCGGGCGGCGGCGGAGTTGCCGGCGTCGTGGTTCTGCTCGGTGGCCGTCTCGGAGAGCAGAGCGGCCCAGATCAGGTAGGCATCACGTGCTTGGGCGAGGGTGGCGTCGTCATCGAGCCCGAGCGTGGCGTATGCACGCCGAAGTTCCCTCACGTCCATGTGCCGCCCCCGCGAACCACTGCTCCCCTGGATCCCTTTGTTGTAGGGGATTTCCCCGTCCGCCCGGGGCGGTTTGCCGGCATACCGTCCGAACGACCGATGCCCGGCCCATCCGGGTGGGTTGAGTTGGCTCGGGCAGGCCGGGACAATTCGGGGCATGAGACCCACAACGCCATTGATGCTGACCGCGGCCCTACTCCTGGCCGGCTGCGGTTCGGGCTCGTCGAACGCGTCGAACAACACGGCGGCCACCTCGGTGCCGACGGTTCCGACGCCGTCGGTCGCGCCCAGCTCGTCCATCCGGGTCAGCGTCGACGCGTTCACCGACGGCGCCACCATCCCGGAGGAGTACACCTGTCGGGGCGCGGGCAAGCGGCCGGTGGTCAGCTGGACCGGGGTACCCAGCGGGGCGACGTCGACCGCACTCGCGGTGACCGACCCGGACGCGCCCACCGGGGAGTACCTGCACTGGCTGGTATTCGACCTGGCGCCGGACTCGAGCGGTCGGCTGGCCGCAGGGCCGGTGACCTCACCCGCGAAGGAGGCGGACAACAGCGGCGGCACGCCCGGCTGGAAGGCGCCCTGCCCGCCCAAGGGCACCGGCACGCACCACTACCACGTCACCGTGTTCGCGGTGGCGGGCACGATCACGGCCGGTGATTCAAAGGCAGAACTCGCCGCGGTCCGCAAGCAGGCCACGGCGCAGGGCGAGATCGTCGGTCTGGTGGCCGCGCAGTCCTGACAGCGTCTTAGAAGTCCGCGTTGCGCGGAGTGCGTGGGAACGGGATCACGTCGCGCACGTTGGTCATGCCGGTGGCGTAAACCATGGTGCGCTCGAAGCCCAGGCCGAACCCGGCGTGCGGCACGGTCCCGTAGCGGCGCAGGTCCCGATACCACCAGTAGTCGTCGCGGTTCAGCCCCATCTCGTCCAGCCGCGCGTCGAGCACGTCCAGGCGCTCCTCGCGTTGCGAGCCGCCGATGATCTCCCCGATGCCCGGTGCCAGCACGTCCATCGCGGCCACCGTGCGGCCATCGTCGTTGGCGCGCATGTAGAACGCCTTGATATCGCGCGGGTAGTTCATCAGCACCACGGGGCGGCCGACGAGTTCCTCGGTGAGGTAGCGCTCGTGCTCGGACTGCAGGTCGGCGCCCCAGGCCACCGGGAACTCGAACTTCGTGCCGGCTGCCACGGCTTTTTCCAATGCGGCGATGGCGTCGGTGTAGGTCATCCGCTCGAAGCTGGACTCGACGAAGCTCTCCAGCCGGCTGATGCAGTCCGGGTCGATGCGCTCGGCGAAGAAGGCGAGGTCGTCGCCGCGTTCGTCGAGCACCGCGCGGAACAGGTATTTCAGGAACGCCTCGGCCAGGTCGGCGTCGGCGGTGAGATCGGCGAAGGCGATCTCCGGTTCGATCATCCAGAACTCGGCCAGGTGCCGCGCGGTGTTGGAGTTCTCCGCGCGGAACGTCGGGCCGAACGTGTAGACCTTGCTCATCGCCAGGCAGTACGTCTCCACGTTCAGCTGGCCGGACACGGTCAGGTGCGCCTCGCGGCCGAAGAAATCCTCGTTGAAGTCGACCTTGCCGTCCGGGGTGCGCGGCAGGTTGGCCAGGTCGAGGGTGGACACCCGGAACATCGCCCCGGCGCCCTCGGCGTCGTTCGCGGTGATGATCGGGGTGTGGATCCAGAAGAAGCCGCGGTCGTTGAAGAATCGGTTCACGGCCATCGACAGGCAGTGCCGGACCCGGGTGACGGCGCCGAAGGTGTTGGTGCGGGCGCGTAGGTGCGCGATCTCCCGCAGGTACTCGAACGTGTGCTGCTTGGCGGCGGCGGGATAGGTGTCCGGGTCGTCCACCCAGCCGAGCACCTCGACCCGGCTCGCGTCCACCTCGACGCTCTGCCCCTTGCCCTTGGACTCCGCCACGGTGCCGGTGACCACCACCGAACAGCCCGTGGTCAGTCGAGTGATCTCATTGGCGTAGTTGTCCAACTCGGGTCGCGCGACCACCTGCAGGGTGGCGAAACAGGAGCCGTCGTGCACGGCGAGGAACGACAGCCCCGCCTTCGCGTCCCGCCGCGTCCGCACCCACCCCTGCACGGTCACGGTGTCGCCGACCCCGGCGTCGCCGCGGAGAACCTCGGAGATCATCAACGTGGTCACCGGGGCAGCCTAGCCGGCAGGTACCTCAGCCCACCCGCGTGATGTCCGGCCAGACCCGGCGGTGGATGCGCAGCACCTCCGCATCCACTCGCGCCGCCGCGTAGGGCCGGTGCTCCCCTACCGAAAGCCTCGCCCGAGGCGCTTCTCTCCGCTCATTCATGAGCGCAGCGGGCTCTGTCATACGCGGGGCGTCACTTTCGGGGCTCTGGGGGCCCCGAGAATGACGCCCCACGTATGACAGTCACGTCCGACGCCACGCGCCGCGCCGCCGCCGGTGGCGTGGATCCCCTAGTGGCCGGTTCGCCACCAATCGGCATCGGCCATCGACCGCAGCGCCCACGCCTGCCCGAACCGTCGGCGCTCGGATTTCAGCGAGGGAAACGGCGCGTGGCCGAGGGATTGGCCCGCGGCGGTCGGAGCCGACGCCCGCTTCCCCATGACCACCGCGCCCAGCACGACCAGCGCGGTGAGCACCGCGGCGGGTTGCACGGCCTCGCCGAAGAAGGCCGCCGACCAGATCATGGTCAGCACCGGCTGCGCCAATTGCAGCCGACCCACTCGCGCCAGGCCGCCGCGGGCCAGCCCGGCGTACCAGGCGAAGAACCCGCCCCACATGCTGATCGCGCCGACATAGGCCAGGCCCGCCACCGCGCCGCTGGTGACGTGCTCGGGGCGCCGCAGCGCCAGGGAGAGCGCGGTCAGCGGCAACGACAGCGGCAGCACCAGCAACACCGCCCAGCAGATCACCCGCCACCCGCCGTGCCGGCGCGCCAGAATCGCGCCCTCGGTGTAGGAGATGCCCGCGGCCAGCATCGCGCCCAGCAGGTAGCCGTCGGCCGGCGTCGGGCGGCCGGCACCCTGCACGGCGGCGAAGCAGAGCACCGCGGCCAGGCCAACGCCGGTGGCCGGCCAATAGCGGCGATCGGGTCGCTCGCCGGCCCGAAGCACGGCAAGCCCCGCGGTGATCGCTGGGATCAGCCCGGCCATCGCGGCTGCGTGCGTGCTGTCCACGTCGCGCAGCGCGAGCGTGGTCAGCAACGGGAAGGCGAACGTGGCGCCGACGGCGACCACGGCGATCTGTCCGGTGGCCTCGCGAGGTGGATGGGGCTCATGACGCATCGCCAACAGCACCGCGGCCAACACGCCGGCCGCCGCGGCCCGGGCGGTCACCACCGTCACCACGCCAAAGGCGGGCTCCGCGGCCCGAGTGGCCGGGAAGGTGAGGCTGAAGGCGAGGACGCCGAGCGCGCCGAGAAGGATTCCGCCGCGATGCGCTTCCCTACCGACCGCGGATGCGCTTTCCTTGTGTCCCATGAACTACGATAGCGGAGCCGATGCGCTTCTCCTAGAGCTGGAGCGAATCACGCGGGATTCTCCGCCCCAGACGCAACTTCCCGCCACGCGTGAGCTGCAGAAGCGCTTCCGCGTCAGCGCGCTGACCACGCAACGAGTGCTGGCCGCGCTCGCGGCCCGTGGGCTGCTGGTGACCCGGCCGGGGCGGGGCACGTTCACCGCCGCGGCACCCACGCCGGGTCGGGCGTTGGACCCGTCCTGGCAGGTGCTGGCGTTGGGCGCCCGACCCGAGCTGGCCGTCGAACTGGACGACCTGTTGGCCCCGGTGCCGGCGGGGACGGTCTCGCTGGTGACCGCATTCCTGGACCCGTCGCTGCAGCCGCTGGGGCTGCTGCAGGCCGCGGCCGGTCGGGCGGCGCGGCGTCCCGGCTCCTGGGCGCATCCCAGCGCCGAGGGTCTGCCCGAACTGCGCGCACACCTGGCCGCCGAGCTCGGGCCCGGCCACCGCGCGGACGACGTGCTGATCGCCCCGGGCGGGCAGGCCGCATTGGCCGCGGCGTTCCGCTACCTCGCCGCGCCTGGCGACCCGGTCGTGGTCGAATCGCCCACCTACCCCGGCGCGCTGGCCGCGGCTCGCAACGCCGGGCTGCGCCTGGTGCCGGTGCCCACCGATGCGGACGGCGTGCTGCCCGACGCGCTGGAGGAGGCACTGACCCGCAGCGGTGCCCGGCTGGTCTACCTGCAGCCCCGGCACGCCAACCCCACCGGCGCGACGCTGTCCGCCGACCGGCGCGACCCGGTGCTGGCCGCGGTCACCCGCGCGGGGGCGTTTCTGGTCGAGGACGACTGGGTGCGCGACCTGGACCTGGACGGCCCTACGCCGCCGCCCCTGGCCACCCGCGATTCGCACGGCGCGGTGGTGCACATCCGCTCGCTGACCAAGCCCGTCGCCGCCGGGCTGCGGGTCTCCGGCCTGATTGCCCGCGGGCCGGTGCTGGCCCGGCTGCGCCGTGGCCGACTGTGCGACGACCTGTTCGTCTCCCCGCTGCTGCAGCAGATTGCCGTCGACGTGCTCACGGCGCCGGGCTGGCCGCGGCATCTGGCCGGGGTCCGGCGTGTGCTGCGTGAGCGGCGTGCCGCCCTGCTGCAGGCGGTACTGGGCCTGCCCGGTGTGGAATCGGTGGGCACCCCCCGTGGCGGTGTGCACCTGTGGGTGCGGCTGCCCGCCGGCGTGGAGGAGCGCACGCTGGTGGAGGCAGCCCGCCGGCACGGCGTCGCGGTCGGCGCGGGCCGCGCCTATGTCGCCGGTGAACCGGACGCCGCCCACCTGCGCCTCAGCTACGGCGCCGCGGCGCCCGAGACCCTGCGCGAGGGCGTCGCCCGGCTCGGGACGGCGTTGCGCGAGGTCAGCTGACGTAAGAGGGGGCGGGGTACTAGCGGGAGTAGTACTCGACCACCAGCTGCTCGTCACACACGATGGGGATCTCGGAGCGGACCGGCGGGCGTTCCAGGCGGAATTTCAGATCGTCGTGGTTCACCTGCAGGTACGGCGGGATGACCTCGGCGGCGTTCGCACCCGCGGCGGCCACCTGGAAGTTCTTCTTGTTCCGGCTGCGGTTGGCCACGGCGACCACGTCGCCGGGCTGCACCCGGTAGGACGGACGGTCCACCCGGGAGCCGTTCACCTCGAGGTGCTGGTGGGTGACCATCTGGCGGGCCTGGTAGATGGTGCGGGCCAGACCGGAGCGCAGCACCAGGGCGTCCAGTCGGGTCTCCAGGTCGACGATGAGCACCTCACCGGTCTTGCCGGTGTGCGCGTGGGCGTGCTCGAAGGCGCGGCGCAGCTGGGTCTCGGAGATGTCGTACTGCGCGCGCAGGCGCTGCTTCTCCAGCAGACGGGTCTTGTAGTCCGAGGTCTGCTTGCGACCACGGCCGTGCACGCCCGGCGGGTAGGGGCGGGCCTCGAAGTACTTCACGCACTTCGGGGTCAGCGGGATGCCCAGTGCGCGGGACAGCTTGGCCTTGGGTCGGGAGTTGTTCACGTCGGTGGTCTCCGTCGGTCGCGTGTGTGCGTCTGCGTGCGGGCAAGGGAAAAAGTGCAGCGTCGGTCCGGAGGGACCTCCGGTGGCACGATGTGCCTCCACCGGGCTGCACTTCCAAGGCCCCGGAGAACCGGGATGCCTGCATGGTGCGGGGCGCCACCACAGGGCGGCGCCGGGCCAGCCTAGGGCACCGGCCCGGACGGGAGCGAATCGGGCCGACGGGGGCCTACCGTGACCAGCGTGATCCGGCGCCGGAGGTGGACCTTCGTCGCCGCGATGCTGGCGCTGAGCTTGAGCGGCTGCGGCGGCGCGGGAGGTTCGGCGGGGTCGGCGAGCGGGTCCAGCGCGGAGCCGAACCCGCCGGCCACCGGCCCGGCGAACACGGCACCGGCCTCCGGAACCGCGGCCGCGCTGCTCGCCACGCTGGCGGTGAAGGGGCGCGCGCCGATGACCGGCTACAGCCGGGAACAATTCGGCCAGGCCTGGGCCGACGTGGACCGTAACGGCTGCGACACCCGCAATGACGTGTTGCGCCGGGACCTCACCGGCCTCGCGTTGCGTCCGGGCACGCACGACTGTGTGGTGGTGTCCGGGACGCGCGCCGATCCCTACACCGGGCAGGACCTGCACTACGTCCGGGGCGGCAGCGTCGGCGTGGACATCGACCACGTGGTCGCGCTCGGTGACGCCTGGGCCACCGGGGCGCAGTACTGGCCGGTGGCCGAACGCATCGCGTTGGCCAACGACCCGGGGAATCTGCTCGCGGTGGACGCCTCGGCGAACCGGCAGAAGGGCGACGCGGACGCGGCCAGTTGGCTGCCGCCGCAGAAGTCCTATCGATGTGCCTATGTAGCGCGGCAGGTCGCGGTGAAGGCCAAGTACGGGTTGTGGGCCACCGCCGCCGAGCGGGACGCAATCGGTCGGGTGCTCACCACCTGCCCGGTCCAACCGGCGCCGGCGGTCGGCCTGATGGTGCTTGCCGCGCCGGGGTTAGGTGTGGTGCCGACCGCATCGGCAACGCCGCGGTCGTCCACCACGTCCGCGGGGACTGACCCGCAATTCGCCACCTGTGCCGAGGCGCGTGCACACGGGTATGGGCCTTACACCAGAGCCGACACGGAGTATGGCTGGTACCGCGACGCCGATGGCGACGGGACGGTCTGCGAGAGCTAACTGCTGCCGTTCTCCGGGGCCAGGTCCGCGCAGGCCAGCTTGGGCGGGTTGAGTTCCTGCAGGGTCTGATCCGGTGACTTCTGCATGTAGATCACCACTGACTTGGCCGCCGAGCCGTCCCCGTCCACGGTCTTGTCGGCGGTGATCCCGGTGAGTTTCGCGCCGTGTCGGTCGACCTCAAAGGTGATGTCGAAGCGCACGGTGTTCGGCGGTTGATCGCTCCCGGCAGGGTCGAACTTGAAATGCGGGCCGCCCGGATCGGTGGCCGAGCAGGAGTCCGCATGCAACCACCCGAAGTACTGGCCATTGTTGTCCAGACCCGCGGCGGTGATAGTGATTCGGGTCTTGCCGTGCCCGACGACCATCTCGGTCAAGCCGACGACCGCGTCGATGTTCTTCGGCGCGGCGGGCAGGTTCGCGAAGCTGCCCTCAAAGCTTTTGTTCGCCGGGTCGGAGGCCACCAGGTCGGTCGGTGCCTTGCTCCCACCACCGCATCCGGCCAGCAGCGTCACAGCAGCGAGCGCCGCCGCCGGCGTCGCGCGCATCTTCATACCCGGACGTCTCCAAACTCCGCTCGGCGAACTCCGCGCGGGCCATGCTAGAGCCGCTTCCTTTGGCGGACGCGGAGCACGCCGCGCACGGGCCGCGAACGTGGCCGCTCACTAGACTCGGGCCGAATCCTTCGACGCCTTGGACGTGACCGCTCGTGCTGACCATGCAGGACGCCCTGCTCGCGCTCACCACCTACTGGACCGAGCGCGGCGCGATGATCGTGCAGCCGATGAACACCGAGGTCGGTGCGGGCACCGCGAACCCGGCGACGTTCCTGCGGGTGCTCGGCCCGGAGCCGTGGCGGGTGGCCTACGTGGAGCCGTCGGTGCGGCCGGACGACGCCCGCTACGGGGAGAACCCCAATCGGATTCAGATGCACACGCAGTACCAGGTGATCCTCAAGCCGGAGCCCGGCGACCCGCAGCAGCAGTACCTGGGCAGCCTCGAGGCGCTGGGCGTCGACCTGCGCGCGCACGACGTGCGTTTCGTCGAGGACAACTGGGCGCAGCCGGCCATCGGCGCCTGGGGCCTGGGCTGGGAGGTCTGGCTCGACGGCATGGAAATCACCCAGTTCACGTACTTCCAGGCGGTCGGTGGGCAGACCCTGGACCCGATCCCGGTCGAGCTGACCTACGGCATGGAACGCATTCTGATGGCCCTTCAGGGCGTCGGGCACTTCAAGGAGATCACCTACGCGCCGGGCATCTCCTACGGCGAGGCCTTCGGCCAGGCCGAGTACGAGATGAGCCGCTACTACCTCGACGACGCCGATGTCGCGACCAACCGCGCGCTGTTCGAGCACTACGTGGTCGAGGCGCGGCGGATGGTCGAGGCGGCGCTGCCGGTGCCCGCGCAGATCTACGTGTTGAAGGCCTCGCACGCCTTCAACGTGATGGACGCCCGCGGCGCGGTCTCCACTGTCGATCGGCAGAAGTCCTTCGGCATCATGCGCGATCTGGCTCGCGACGTGGCCGGGCTGTGGATCGCCAAGCGGGCCGAACTCGGGCACCCGCTCGGCATCCCCGCCGTGTCCGAGCCGCCGCCGCTGGCCGAGGCGGGAAATGTGCCGACCGGTCCGGTGCCCCTGGTGTTCGAGATCGGTGTGGAGGAGATGCCGCCGCACGAGTGCGGAAACACGGTCTGCGCGGTGCGCGACGCGTTGACCGCGGCGTTGGCCGGCACCGGGTTGACCCACGGCGCGATCACCGTGGACGCCACCCCGCGTCGGGTGGTCGCGACCGTCGCCGACGTCGCCGCCCGCGAGGAGGATTCGCGCCGCACGGTGAAGGGCCCGAAGGTGGCCGCGGCCTACGACGCGGACGGCAACCTAACCAAGGCCGCGCAGGGCTTTGCCCGGGGGCAGGGCGTCGAGGAGTCCGCGCTGGAGCGGATCACCCTGGACGGCGTCGAGTACATCGGGGTCAGCACCGCGGCGGTCGGGCGTCCGGCGATTGAGGTGCTCGCCGAGATTCTGCCGGGCATCGTCACCGGGCTGCGCTCGGAGAAGAACATGCGCTGGAACGCGCCGGGGCTGTCCTTCACCCGGCCGGTGCGCTGGATCCTCGCGTTGCTCGGTGAGGCCGTGGTGCCGTTCCAGGTGTCCAATCTGTCCAGCGGGCGCGAGACGTGGGTGCACCGCGACGCGGACGCGCCGATCGTGTCGGTGCCCTCGGCCGGGACGTACGCGGACGTGCTCGCGGGCGCCGACATCGTGCTGGACAGCGCGGCCCGTCGTGCCGCGATTGTCACGGGGGCGCGGGAACTGGCCGCCTCGGTCGGCGCGACTGTCGACGTCGAGGGCGAGGCAGACGTCATCGACGAGGTGACCAACCTCGTCGAGTCCCCGAACCCGATCCTCGGCTCGTTCGAGCAGCGCTATCTGGAGTTACCGTCGGACATCCTGGTGACGGTCATGCGCAAGCACCAGCGTTACCTGCCGGTGCGCGCGGCCGACGGGACGCTGCAGGCGCACTTCGTCGCGGTCGCCAACGGCGACTGCGATGCCGACGTGGTCCGGGCCGGCAACGAGGGTGTGCTGCGCGCCCGCTACGAGGACGCCGCCTTCTTCTGGCGCGCGGATCTGCAGGTGCCGCTCGCGGAGTTCCGAGCCCGGTTGGACAAGCTGACCTTCGTCGACAAGCTGGGTTCGATCAGCGACCGCGCCGCGCGCATCGCCGCGATCGCCGTGGACCTGTCGGCGCACGTCGAGCTGTCGGCGCCCGAACGCACGACGCTGGCCCGGGCGGGCGAACTGGCCAAATTCGACCTGGCCACCGAGATGGTAGTCGAGCTGTCCAAGCTCGCCGGTGTGATGGCGCGGGAGTACGCCACCCGGGCCGGGGAGACAACGGAGGTGGCGCAGGCGCTGCACGAGATGGAGATGCCGCGCTCCTCCGGCGCGGCCCTGCCGACGTCGCTGCCCGGCTCGCTGCTCGCCGTCGCCGACCGCCTGGACCTGCTCGCCGGTCTGTTCGGCATCGGGCTGGAGCCGAAGGGGTCGGCCGACCCGTACGCGCTGCGCCGCGCGGCCCTCGGGTTGCTCGCCATCCTGCGCGCGCACCCGCAGTTGGCCGGTATCACGATCTCCGGCGGTCTGGCCGCGGCTGCCGCGCGGCAGCCCGGCGAGGTCGCCGAGTCCCGGCAGGCCGACACCGCCAGGTTCATCGTCGGCCGCTACGAGCAGTCGTTGCTCGACGCCGGTCACCCGCACAGGCTGGTGCGGGCCGTGCTGCCGCTCGCCGACCGGCCCACAGTGGCCGACTCGACGCTGAGTTCCCTGACCCGGCTGGAACCTGACGCCGCGTTCGCATCACTGGTGGAGGCCGTGCTGCGGGTGCGCCGCATCGTGCCCGCCGATGCGCCGGCCGGCGTCGACGCGGCCCTGTTCGCCGACCCCGCCGAGGGCGCGCTCGCCGACGCCATTGCCAAGGCCCGCGCCGAACTCGGCGACGCCCCCGCGGACCTCGACCGGTTCGCCGAGGTCGGAGCCGGCCTGGTCGCCCCGATCAACACCTTCTTCGACGCGGTGCTGGTCATGGCCGAAGACCCGGCGGTCAAGGCCAACCGCGTCGGCCTGCTCGCCTCGATCCGCGACCTCGCCGACGGCGTCGTCGGCTGGGAGGCGCTGGCCTGACGCCGAACCGAACCGATCAGGTCCGCTCCACCTCGACCAGGGTGTCGGAGAAGGTCGGGGCATTGCCCAGGTCGGCGAACTCGAAGGAGTTCACCGCGCTCACCGTGGCCAACGCCCGGGAGAGCTTGCGCCAGGCGCCGAGGTAGGCACAGGCCACGCCGGGTGCGATCTCGTCGCTGGTCCTGGCCACCACCGTGAACGAGCCGCGGTCGTTGAACACCCGCACCTCATCGCCGTCGGTGATCTTGCGGTCGGCGGCGTCGGTGGGGTGCAGGAGAATCGCCGGGTCGCCGGCCACCCGCCGCTGCGCCGGTTGGTCGCCGTAGCTGGAGTTCAGGTAGCTGTGTGCCTTCGGCGAGATCAGGTTCAACCCGCGACCGGACGCCCAGGAGGACTCCCGCGGTGGGATGTAGTGCGGCAGCGGGTCCACCGGCTGGCCCGCCTGGTGGTCGTTGGAGCCCTGCCGGAACAGCGGCAGCACGAAGTTACCACCCGCCGCGATCGAGGCCACGAACTCTGTTTTCCCTGACGGGGTGGGGAAATTGCCCTCCGCGTGCGGGGCGTAGTGGTCCGGGTCGGGCAGGTTGAGCCGCGCCCAACCGGTTTCCCGCAGCGACTCCAGAGTGATGCCCTGCATGGCCGGCGCCGACCAGTCGAACGCGGCGGCGAGCATGTCCTCGTCGGTGCGGGTGAAGTACCCCTCGGTGAATCCCATCCGTCGCCCCAGCCGACGGAACAACTCGGTGTTCGGGATTGCCTCGCCCAACGGTTCGATGGCCGGCTGATTGAGCGTCACGTAGAGATGACCCCAACTGAACATGATGTCGTGCTGTTCCAGCTGGCTGGTCGCGGGCAGCACGATGTCCGCCCAGTCCGCGGTGTCGGTCAGAAAGTGCTCGGAGACCACGGTGAACAGGTCCTCGCGCTTGAGCCCTTCGATCATCTTGTCCTGCTCCGGACAGACGATGACAGGGTTGGAGTTGTAGACCATGAGCGCCTTGATCGGCGGATCCAGCGGGATGTCGCCGTTGAGGTGACGACCCAACAGGAACTGGTTGAGCACCCGGGTGCCGGGTTTGATCATCTCGGCACCGAGGAACGCCGGCCAGTTCACCGGGAACGCCCACAGCGGCAACTGCAGGATGCCGCCGCCGACCTTGCGCCAGGCCCCGACCAGCGCCGGCAGCGAAGCCAGCGCGCGCACCGTCTGCCCGCCGCCCGCGTGCCGCTCGATGGCCACGCCGATACGAATCATCGAGGGTTGCGTGGTGGCGTACTCGCGGGCGAGTGTGCGGATGTCCTCGGCGTCCAGGCCGGTCTCCGCCGCCGCGAACTCGGGCGTGTACTGACCGACGCGCTCGGCGAGGTCGGTGAAACCCGCGGTGTGGTCGCGGACGTAGGCCTCGTCGATCAGGCCCTCGTTGATGATGACGTGGATCATGGCCAGCGCCAGCGCACCGTCGGTGCCCGGCCGGATCGGCAAATGCCAATCCGCGCGTTTGGCGGTCCGGGTGCGCACCGGGTCCACCACCACGACCTTGGCGCCGCGGCGCTGGGCCTCGGCGACGAACTTCCACAGGTGCAGGTTCGTGCTGATCATGTTGCAGGCCCAGATCAGGATGAACTTGGAGTGCACCAGGCTCTCCGGGTCCACGCCCGCGGTCGCGCCGACGGTCATCGCGTAGGCCGTGCAACAGCCGGAGTCGCAGAAAGTTCGTTCGCTGACCGTCGCACCCAGCCGGTTGAAGAACGCGTCGCCCGCGTTGAGCCCGTTGAGGATGCCCTGCGTGCCCAGGTAGCTGATCGGCAGGATCGCCTCCGCGCCGTACTCGGAGACGATCGAGGTGAATCGGGACCCGATCTCCTCGATCGCGGAGTCCCAGCTGATCCGTTCGAACTGGCCGCTGCCCTTCGGGCCGGTGCGCCGCAGCGGGAACAGAATGCGGTCGGGGGAGTAGACGGTGTCCGTGAAGTTGTTGACCTTCACGCACAGGCCGCCGTCGGTGAACGGGTGGTCGGGATCGCCGCGCACTCCCAGCGCTTTGCCGTTCTCGACGGTGACGAGCATCGCGCACGTGTCCGGACAGTCGTGCGGACAGGCGGCCCTGACCACGCTCTGGCCGGCGGCGTTGTCGGTAAGAGGCAGGGTCGCGGTCATGGGAACTCCCGGGTCGATGCGATCGAACCATCCTCCCGGTCCGCGCGCAGTGGAGCCATGACGGCGAACGACGCGGGGTTGACCACCGACGACAGGCCTCGGTACGGCCGGTTATCGTCGTCGCGCGGGTAATTGGGAGGCGATCTGCCCATGGGCGTGGGCAATGCCGTCGCGGCCACCCGGACCGGTCGGGTGGGTGTGTGGCGCGACATCGTGCGCGAGCACTTCGTCACGCTCGATGTGGACGCGGCCCGGGTCGGGCACTTCGAGGGCGTCGTGGCCACCGACGAAATCGCGCATTTGCGAGTGTCCGATGTGTCATCGGTGACGCAGGGAGTCCGCCGTACCCGGGCTTTTGCCCAGCAGGACGGAGTTCGCTATCTGCAGGCCGGGTTGGTCACCCGCGGCCGCGGACTGGTGAGCCAGGACGGTCGGGAATGCCAGTTGGGTCCGGGCGATTTCGCCGTCTACGAGACCGACCGCCCGTTCTTCTGGGGCCTGTCCGGGGACGCCACCGCCCGCTGGAACCTGCTGGTGTTCACCTGGCCGCGTACCTGCGTGGCGCTGACCGAGCAGCAGACCGCGGCGTTGACCGCGCGGCGGCTGTCCGGACATGAGGGCATCACCGGCGTGGTCTCCCGCATGCTGCGCGATCTCGCGGGAAATCGGCCACACCCCACCGAGGGCGGCGCCGCCAAGATCGCCGATTCGTTGGCCGAGCTGGTGCTCACCGCGGCCGGCGAGGCCTGCCCCACCGGGCTGTCCGTCGCCGAGTCCGACCTGTTGGCCCGCATCGAGCAGTACCTGTTGGACAACCTCGGCGACCCGTTCCTGTCTCCGGACGGGATCGCTGCCGCGCACTTCATCTCCACCCGAGCGCTGCAGCGACTGTTCGCCGCGCGCGGGCGTACCGTTTCCCAGTCGGTGCGCGAGGCACGGTTGGAGGCCTGCCGCCGCGACCTGCTCGCCGCCGGCCCGGGGGAGTCGGTCAGCGCGATCGCCCGGCGCTACGGGTTTACCGACGCCGCGGTGTTTTCCCGCGCGTTCCGGGCCGCCTACGGCACCACGCCGACCGGCTACCGGGCACTGGGCGCTCGCTAGGGCGTTCTTCCCATCCCAGCCGGATGCGGCGGCGACGACAACGCGGCCAGGGGGCGTCCGGGCGTCGATCCGCGCCGGCTTACGGGATGGGGAGACACGCCCTCCGGCCCGCCCGCCAGAATGGGCCGGACGGAACCGAGCGAGGAGTTGGCGATGGCACACCAGGTCAGCGGAGTCGTAGCGCTGCACAAGGGCGCTCCGGTCAGTGTGGAGACGATTCTCGTTCCCGACGCGGGCCCGGGTGAGGCGCTGGTGAAAATCGCCGCCTGCGGGGTCTGCCACACCGACCTGCATTACCGCGAGGGCGGTATCAACGACGACTTCCCGTTCCTGCTCGGCCACGAGGCCGCGGGCACCGTGGAGGCGGTCGGTCCCGACGTCACCGACGTCGCGCCCGGTGACTTCGTGATCCTCAACTGGCGCGCGGTCTGCGGGCAGTGTCGGTCCTGCAAGCGCGGGCGCCCCTGGTACTGCTTCGCCACGCACAACGCCACCCAGAAAATGACCCTGGCTGATGGCACCCCGCTGTCCCCGGCGCTGGGCATCGGGGCGTTCGTGGAGAAGACCCTGGTCGCCGCCGGGCAGTGCACCAAGGTCGACCCGGCCGCGCCGGCCACCGCCGCCGGACTGCTCGGCTGCGGCGTCATGGCCGGCCTGGGCGCCGCGATGAACACCGGCCATGTCGGTCGGGGGGACACCGTCGCGGTGATCGGCTGCGGCGGTGTGGGCAACGCTGCAATCGCGGGCGCCCGGCTGGCCGGGGCGCGCACGATCGTCGCCGTCGACGTGGACGAACGCAAGCTGGAATGGGCCCGCGGCCTGGGCGCCACCCACACCGTCAATGGCAAGAATGAAGACGTGGTGGAGGCGATCCGCGCGGCCACCGAGGGCAACGGGGCCGATGTGGTGATCGAGGCGGTGGGCCGCCCGGAGACCTACAAGCAGGCCTTTTTCGCCCGCGACCTGGCGGGCACCGTGGTGCTGGTCGGCGTGCCCACCCCGGACATGGTGCTGGAGCTGCCGCTGATCGAGGTCTTCGGCCGTGGCGGGGCGCTGAAGTCCTCCTGGTACGGCGATTGCCTGCCCAGCCGGGACTTCCCGATGCTCATCGACCTGTACCTGCAGGGCCGTCTCGACCTCGACGCGTTCGTGTCCGAGACCGTCGGTATCGGCGACGTGGAGAAGGCCTTCGAGCGCATGCACCATGGCGATGTGCTGCGCTCCGTGGTGGTGATGTAGGGGTGGTGGCGCCGATTCAGCGACTGGTCACCGCGGGCACCTTCACTCTCGACGGGGGCAGCTGGGAGGTGGAGAACAACGTCTGGATCGTCGGCGACGAACGCGAATGTGTGGTGATCGACGCCGCACACGACGCGGACGCGATCGAGCAGGCGATCGGCGGCCGGTTGGTCAGCGCGATCCTGTGCACCCACGCGCACAACGACCACGTCAACGCGGCCACCGAACTGGCCGCCCGCAGCGGAGCGAAGATCTGGCTGCACCCGGACGACATGGTCCTCTGGCAGATGGTGCACCCGCATTGGAACCCGGACCGCAATCTCGCCGACGGCACCACCATTTCGGTCGCGGGCACCGCATTGCACGCGCTGCACACACCGGGCCACGCGCCCGGCGCGGTGTGCTTCCACGCCCCGGACCTCGGCGTGCTGTTCTCCGGCGACACCCTGTTCGCCGGCGGGCCGGGCGCCACCGGACGGTCCTTCAGTGACTTCGCCACGATCATCGAATCGATCCGCGATCGGCTGCTGGTGTTGCCCGCGGACACCGAGGTGCGCACCGGCCACGGTGAGGGCACCACCATCGGCGCCGAGGGGCAACACCTGGACGAATGGATCACCCGCGGTCACTAGGGCGTCGGTATATCCCCGCTGTCCGGGTTGTCCGCCGGGTCCCCGGTGGACGAGGGCGTCGCGCTGAACGGGGGCAGATCCAGGATCGGCCCCCCGGTGCCGGCCGGCGCGGGGCTGCCGGTCGAGGTCGGGTTCTCATTGGGCAGCGGCAGCAGCGGCGGCGGGCTGAAGTTCGGTGAACCGCTCACCGTGGGCGGCGGGGCGAACGTTTCGGTGGGTTCCGGGGTCTCGGTCGGCGTGATCGTCGGGCTGGGCACCGGAGGCACGGGCACGGGTGTGGGCCCGGAGTCGTGCGACCGGGTCAGCGCCCAGGCCGCACCGCCCAGGGCGAGGGCCACCACGACGGCCAGCGCGGCGAGCGCCACCCGCTTGGCGCGCGTGTCCGCCGCGTGCGAGGGCGGCGGGGGCGGCGGCGGCAGTTGCGCGGTGGCGCCGGACCGGCCGTTGGTGGCCCCCGGCGGTGGAGCCGCTCCGCCGAACGTGCGGGTGGGCATCGGCACCGGGCCGGGCGACGGCCGGGCCGAGGTGCCGCCGACCAACCGGCGGGCCACCTCGGCGCAGTTCGCCGGTCGATCCTCCGGGCGCTTGGTGAGCAGGTCGGCGACCAGCGCGTCGAGGTCGGCGGGCACCTCGGGGCGGCGACTGGAGCACAGCGGCGGCGTCTCGGACAGGTGCTTACCGAGGATGTCGACCGGGCTGTCGTCGGTGAACGGCGGTTTCCCGGTGAGCAGCGTCATCAGCAGGCAGCCGAAGCTGTACAGGTCCGAGCGGGCGTTCGCCCGGCTGCCGGTGGCCTGCTCCGGCGCGAGATACGCGGCGCTGCCGATGATCGCGCCGTGCTCGGTCAGCGTGGCCTCGAACGTGGCGCCCAGCGCGATCCCGAAGTCCACCAGACGGGCCGAGGAGGTGTTGTCCAGGACCACGTTGGCCGGCTTCAGGTCGCGGTGCACCACCCCCGCGTCGTGCACCGCCTGCAGCGCGCTCGCGGTTTGCGCCCCGTACCGGCGCACGGTGTCGATCTCCAACGGGCCGGAGGACCGCAGCAATTCGGCCAGCGACGGCCCGGGCAGCAGTTCCATCACCAGATACGGCCGACCGCCGTCCACGCCGTAGTCGTAGACGGTGACCACGCCGGGGTGGCGCAGCGAGGCCAGCGTGCGCGCCTCCCGGGAGAACCGCTCGGCCGTCGCCGGGTCCTCCATCTGCCGCAACACCTTGATCGCGCAGTAGCGATTCAGTCGTTCGTCGTAGGCCCGCCAGACCTCACCCATGCCGCCCTTGCCCAGGCTCTCGGTGAGCCGGTATCGCTCGGCGAAGCGGGACGACGATTCGGGCACGGTGATCATTCTGACGCCGGCTGTGATCGGCCGCAGCACCGCGTCGCCACCGCTGACCGAAACAGTTATGGATCTTGTCCGGGGCCGGGGAATGGCCTACCGAGTCTGGGGCAGAAGTTGTGCAAACATGCGGTTGGGGTTATTGAGCCAAGGGGGTCCATCGTTGCGCAGCACCGCGACCCGTTGTCTGATCGTCACCACGCTCGGCCTGGGCGCATCCGTGCCCACGGTGGCCGCTGCCGCGGACCGAGACGACAAGATCGCCCCGCAGATCAGCGCGGTCACCCTGAACCCGAACGACGTGCTGCTGCCCGCGTCCCGTTCGGCCCACAAGACCACCGCGTTCACCATCAGCATGCGGGTCTCCGACCCCAGCGGGGTGGACACCGTGGTGGCCGGTCTGTACGGCCCGAAGGGCGGCTCCGGGCGTGCTTATCGCCTGGCCCGTACCTCGGGCACTGCCGCCAACGGGATGTGGAAGGTCGTGGTGCGGCTGGCCAACCCGCAATCGACCGGCCAGTGGCAGCTACAGGCCTTTGCCGTGGACAACAAGCAGAACAGCACCGATCCCGGCCGGGTCTACGGCGACTACCTGGTTCGGGAGGCCACCCACTTCGCGCACTTCGACGCCACCGAGCCCACCCCGGTGGGACAGGACGTGAAGTTCTCCGGCTTCCTGCAGCGCTTCGACCACAAGACCGGCTGGACCGGCTACCCGGGACGGGAGGTTGCCATCGAGTTCCGCCCGGCGGGCGGCAAAGCGTTCCGGCCCGTGCAGACCGTCCGCACCGGCGCGGATGGCTCGGTGTCGGGCGCCGCGGTGGTGGCCAAAAGTCCCGGCACCTGGCGGATGAGCTTTGCGGGCAACCCCGAGCGGGCCCCGTCCGTCTCCCGGGCTGATGACGTGGGACTGCCTGCGGTGGCCACCCCGCCCCGACCGGCCGTGCCGCCGGGGGTGCGCTGCCAGGGCACCTGCCCCACTGCGACGCCGACGCCCCGGGCCGAACGCACGGCCGATCCGACCCCGACACCGACCCCCGCGGCCAAACGCACGGCCGATCCGACCCCGACACCAACAGCTACTTACCGACGGTCAGTTCCTCGCTAAGCTGAAGGCGGTCGAGGGAGGCGAGATGAGCAGCGCGGCGGCGGAGTCGGACGGCGGTCCGCGGCGGCGCATGCCGCGAGCCCAGCGCGAGGCGCTCATGCTCGACGTTGCGGAGGAGATGTTCGGCGAGCGCGGATACCAGGCCGCGTCCATGGACGAGATCGCGGCGCGGGTCGGGGTCTCCAAGCCGATGCTCTACCACTATTACGGATCCAAGGAGGGCCTGTTCCTGGCCTGCCTGGGTCGGGCCCGGGCGGGCATGCGGGACGCCATCCTCACCGGCGCGATGAGCGCCGAGGCACGGGGT
Organism: Sporichthyaceae bacterium; assembly: GCA_036493475.1. Classification (NCBI taxonomy): domain Bacteria; kingdom Bacillati; phylum Actinomycetota; class Actinomycetes; order Sporichthyales; family Sporichthyaceae; species Sporichthyaceae bacterium. The sequence goes on from DASXPS010000010.1 coordinate 54,816, forward strand.
GACCGGCTCTACACCGCCCTGGTGGCCTGGTTCCGCTTCGCCGACGAACACCGCACGCTGTGGAACATCATTGACGAGTCGGTGCGCGAGTTCAGCGGTGCGGCCGAGGAGGTCGAGTCGATCCGCGACGAGCACACCGTGCTGATCGCGGGCCTGATCGCGGCGCACGCCGGCACCGACCATCTGGCCGACCCGGCGGAGATCGAGGTCATCGCCGCGGCCATCAGCGGCGTGGGGGAACGGGTCGCCCGTTGGCGCACCCGCAACCCCGGGTTGAGCCCGGAACGCACCGCCCGCCACCTCATGCAGCTGCTCTGGCTGGGCCTGGAGCGGATGGACGTGGGCGAGGTCTGGACGCCCTGACCGCCCAGCGCCGATACGCGGCGTGTTGCCGGGAACTCATCGGGCGTCTGGTACGACCATGTCGGGGGTACCCCGGTGCCGTACGCCGGGGCAGAGACGCAGGGAAGGGATCCGACTGTGCTGGGACGGACCGGGACCGGCGCTGCCGGCGCACTCGCCGCGATCGTGTTGTTGGTCAGCGGCTGTGGTGGCAGCGGCAACAAGAACAACGTGGACAGCTCGGCGGGCGCGCCCGCGGCCACGCCCAGCGCGGCGAGCAATGACTCCATGGCGGGCATGCCCGGCATGGACCACAGCTCGACGACCGCCTCGCCGTCGGCCACCCCGTCCGGTGTCGTGGTGCACATCGACCTGGTCAACGGGAAGCCGACGGTCCGCCCGGAGGCGATCGTCAAGGTGAAGAAGGGCGAAACGTTCACGCTGATCGCCACCTCGGACAAGGCTTATGAGATCCATATCCACGGCTACGACAAGAAGCTCGAGCTGACACCGGGTCAGGTGGGCACCGAGACGTTCGTGGCCGACGAGACCGGAACGTTCGAGGTGGAGATCGAGGACACCTCCACGCACCTGTTCAGCCTGCAGGTGCGGTAACCCGGCGATGCGCCACGTGCTGCTGCCGCTGCACGGCGTCAGTTCGCGTCAGGACCTGCCCCTCCCGTTCAGCTATGCGCTCACCGGTGCGGTGTGTGCGCTGGTGGTGTCCTTCCTGGCCTTGGCGTTCCTCTGGCGCACCTCCAAGTTCCGCGGTGTGCAGTCCGGTCGGCCGCTGCCGGCCGGACTCGCCGAGTTCCTGGACAGCCCTGAGTTCCGCTGGGGCATGCGGGGTCTGGGTCTGCTGGTGGTCGGGTTCGTCGCGTTCGCCGCCACCGCGGGCCCGGACCTCGCGACGAACCCGACCGCTGGCCTGATCTACGTGGTGTTCTGGGTCGGCCTGGTGCCGGCCTCGTTGCTGTTCGGGCCGGTCTGGCGGCTGCTGAACCCGTTGCGCACTCTGCACCTGCTCATCAACAAGGCGATCGGCCTGGACCCGAACGACCCGCCCGCGCGGCTGCCGCGGTGGGTGGGTTACTGGCCCGGAGCGCTCGGCCTGTTCTCCTTCGTCTGGCTGGAGTTGTGCGCCCCGCACCGGGACTCGCTGAGCACGCTGCGTACCTACTTCGCCCTTTACGGCGGGATCAATCTGCTCGGCGCCCTGGCCTTCGGTGCGGGCTGGTTTGCCCGCTGCGACGGCTTCGAGGTGTTCTCCTCCACAATCGGCCGGCTGTCGGTGTTCGGTCGGCGCTCGGACCGCGCCCTGGTGTTGCGCAACCCGCTGGCGAACCTGGACACCCTGGTGATGGCGCCCGGTCTGGTCGGCCTGCTCGGGGTGATGCTCGGCTCCACCGCGTTCGACTCGTTCACCTCCACCAGTTGGTGGATCAACAGGAGCTACGACTCCTCGCTGTCCCCGACGCAGTTGGCCACCATCGCGCTGGCCTGTTCGGTCGGCGTGGTGATGGCGTTGTTCTGCATCGCCTCCTGGCTCACCGGGTTACTGTCCCGCCAGGGCTGGTCCGGTACGGCCACCAAGTTCGCGCACTCGCTGGTGCCGATCGCCACCGGCTACCTGATCGCGCACTACTTCTCGTTGTTCGTGTTCGCCGGGCAGCAGACGATGATCCGTGCCTCGGACCCGTTGCTGAATGGGGGCAACTGGTTCGGCACGGCCCATCTGTCGGTGGATTACGGCGTGCTCACCACCACCTCGATCGCGGTGGTGCAGGTGATCGCGATCATCACCGGGCACGTGCTCGGCGTGTTCTCCGCGCATGACCGCGCGATGCGGCTGTTCACGGCCAAGGAGGCCATCGTCGGACAATTGCCGATGATGGCCTTGATGGTCGGCTACACCATCGGCGGGCTGTCGCTGCTGTTCAAGGGATGAGAACTGACGGAGCGTCAGCGCAGCCGGTGCAGGCGACGCGCTGCGGGTGCCGGCGTCTCGGCGGCCTCCTGCTCGGCCAGCTGGCCCAGCAGTTGTTCCCGCGCCCGGGCCATTCGGGAGCGGATGGTGCCGATCGGCACCCTGCACACCTCGGCGGCTTCCGCATAGGACAACCCGTGCACCTGGGTGAGTACGAACGCTGCGCGTTTGTCCTCGTCCAGTCCGGCGATCAGCAGCCGCAGGGCGAGCTCTCCGGCACCATCGGGTTGGGCCGGGCCGATGCGATCCACCAGGCCGTCGGCGGCGTCCAGGCTGGTCGCGATCGACGGGGTGCGTCCCTGCTTGCGGAAGTGGTCCACCACCGCGCGCCGGGCGATGGACAGTAACCACACCCGGGCCGCGGTCTGTGCCCGGAACGTGCGCAGCCCGCGCAACGCGCGCAGGTAGGTCTCCTGGGTCAGGTCGTCGGCGGCGGCCCGGTCCACCAGGTAGGCCACGTAGCGCCAGACGTCGGCCTGCGTCGCGCGCACGAACGCGGCGGTTGCCTCCGCGTCACCCCGGCCGGCCGCCAGGGCCAGCTCGGTGATCTCATCGTCGCGCATGCGCCGTCCCGTCGAACGGGTAGAACCCCGGGCTGTACGGACCAACGGGCCGCGCGGTCAGCGAACAAACCTGGCAAAACCGGGGCAGCGAATAGTAGCAAGCGCCCGTTGGCCCGCTATTTCTTCGCGACGGTCCGGAACCAGCGCGCCTGCTTCGACGACTTCTCGGAGCATGAGATGCCAGACGTGGCGGGAGGCCCTGTCCGCCCGCGTTGACGCCGAGCCGCTCGGCCTGGACGCCGCGCTGCTGGACGCCCACCTGGCCGCCTGCGCGGGCTGTCGGGAGTACGAGGCGGGGCTGAACCGGCTGCACCGCATGGTGCGGGTGTCATCGGCCGACGTGGTGCCCGATCGCACCGAGGAGATCCTGGCGGCGGCCGCCGGACAGCGGTTTCCCCGGCTGGGTGTGGTGTTGGTGCTGCGCTGGCTGCTGGTGGTCATCGCCGCCGCGGAGATGGGGATGTCCTCCCCGGAGTTCCTCAGCCGTTGGCACACCGGCGGTGAGCTGGGCACCTGGGGCATCGCCACCGGGATCGGCTTCCTGTCCGTCGCCGCGCGCCCGCAACGCGCCGCGGGCATGTTCCCCATGCTGGCCTGCGCCGCCCTGCTGACCACCTATGTGAGCACCCGGGATGTGGCCGACGGGGCCACGTTCATGTCCCGCGAGTGGCCGCACGGGCTGCTGCTGTTCGGCGTGGCGGTGCTCGCCCTGATCTGGCGGCTCGCCCCCGAGGCGACCGAACCCGGCCCGCACCGTTCGGGCGAACTCGACGCGACCGGGGTAGCCCGCTTCGGCGGCCGCTGGCGGTTCGGCCGCGCCGCCTGACGGCCAACCGTGATTTGACCGCCGCTCTACCTCAGGCGGGAGTCCAAACGATCACACTGAAGGTGACCAAGATCCACTTGCGGTACGGGCTGGGAGAAGACGATGAACCGTCACATCGCACGCAGTGTGCTGATCTCCGTCCTGGCGGTGGGCTTCGGCGCACTCGCGCTGCCCGCCTGGGCGCACGTGACGGTGAGTTCGGATCACGCCGTCAAGGGCGGCTACGCGACATTGACCTTCAAGGTGCCCACCGAGGAGGAGAACGCCAACACCACCAAGCTCGAGGTGGACCTCCCGGCCGACCACCCGTTCGCCTCGGTGTCCACCCAGCAGAAGAGCGGCTGGGACATCGCGGTGGTGAAGACCGCGTTGACCACCCCGATGACCGATGACGACGGTGCGCAGGTCACCGAGCGGGTCGCCACCATCACCTGGACGGCGAAAACTTCGGACGCGGCCATCCACCCCGACCAGTTCGACACCTTCCCGATCAGCGTGGGCCCGCTGCCCACGGACGCCGACACGCTGACGTTCAAGGCGCTGCAGACCTACAGCAACGGCGACGTGGTGCGTTGGATCGAGGAGTCGGCGCCGGGTGGGCCCGAGCCTGAGCACCCGGCCCCTTCGATCACGCTGGTGGACTCCGCCGCAGCGGGCGGTGTCGCCTCGGCCACCCCGACGAGCGTTGCGGTGCAACCGGCCACCACCACGGACACCGGCTCGACGGGCGGCGTGCAGATCACCGCGGACGACAAGGTCCCGACGACCAACCAGGTGAACACCGCAGTGGGCCTGGCCATCGGCGGCATCGCATTGGCGTTGATCGCGGCCGGTCTGGCCGGGGCCGCACTGGCCAAGCGGTCCAGCCCCCCGCTGCCGCCGCCGGGCCCGCCGCCGGCCTTCTGAGGTCCCGTCAGACGACGGGAAGCAGTACCCGGAACACCGCACCGGCCCCCGGTACGGATTGCACGGTGACGTTGCCGCCGTGCGCCGCCACCAGCGCCGCGACGATGGACAGCCCCAGCCCGGAGCCGCCGGTGCTGCGGTTGCGTGAGGTATCGGTGCGGTAGAAGCGCTCGAAGACGCGTTCGCACTCCTGGGCGGACAGCCCGGGGCCGTCGTCGGCCACCTCCAACAGCGCCCACTGCCGTCCGGTCGGGTCGAGCACCGAGCCCACCCCGACCCGCACGTCGGTTCCCGCCGGGGTGTGCGTGCAGGCGTTGGTGACCAGGTTCCCGGCAATCTGGCGCAGCCGCGCGTCGTCGCCCATCACGCCGGGCGGGTCCTCGTCCGGGGAGAGCATCCGCACCTGCACGGTGCGGTCCGGATGCGCTGCGCGGGCCGACACCACTGTGTCGCCGGCGATGGCCACCAGGTCCACCGGCTCTCGCTCCAGCGGTCGTTGCTGGTCCAGGCGGGCCAGCAGCAGCAGGTCCTCGACCAGCAGGCCCATGCGCGTGGCCTCGCCCTCGATGCGGGACATCAGACCGGGGATCTTCTCCGGTGCGGCCGCGCCCTGCCGGTAGAGCTCGGCGAACCCGCGGATGCTGGTCAACGGGGTGCGCAACTCGTGGCTGGCGTCGGTGACGAACCGACGCATGCGCTCCTCGGAGGCCTGCGCGGCCGCCGCGGACTCCTCGCGCTCCTTCAATGCGGTTTCGATCTGACCGAGCATCACGTTGACCGCATGGGCCAACCGACCGACCTCGGTGCGTACCGGGTTGGCCGGCACGCGGCGGGACATGTCACCGCCGGCGATGGCCTCCGCGGTGGCCTCCACCTCGCGCAGCGGGCGCAGGCTGGTGCGCACGATGACGTAGGCGCCCAAGCCGGTGAGCGCCAGCACCGCCAGCCCGACGGCCCACAGGATGCGTTCCAGGTGGCTGAGCGTGCCGTCCACCTCGTCCAGGCTCAGCGCCAGCGTGAGGCTGCCCGAACCGTCGGCCAGCGGGGTGACCATCACCCGCCAGCGCGGCTGCTTGCTGTTCTGGGCGAGCACGGTGAACGGTTCGCCGCCGCGGTCCTTGGCCTGTGCGATGGTCGTCGCGGGCAGCCGGGGCGCGGCGGTGGGGACGTCCAGCTGCGAACTCTCCCGACGGATCTCCACGCCGTTGACGTCGCGGGTCACCGCGAAGTAGGTGGTGGAGAACCGTGGCCGGTTGAACGGCCGGTTGGGGTCGGTGCTGCCGCTGCTGCCGGAGCCGGAGCGCGGGAACAACAGCGAACTGTCCGGGGCGGCGTTGCCGGTCAGATACGGCATCGAGTTGGTGGTGAACCGGTGCAGTTGGTTGTCCACCCGGTTGAACAGGTATGAGCGCAGCACCGCGGTGGCAGCCGCCGAGGTGCCCACTACCGCCACCGTGCTCAACACCAACATGGCGGCCATCAGCTTCACCCGCAGCGGGGTGTGCGCCGATAGCCGCCGCAGCCCGCCGAAAGCGCCGATGAGGCGGCGCACTCTACTCATCGAAGCCCGGCGGGACGAGGCTCAGCCCGGCGGCAGGCGCAACACGTACCCCACACCGCGCAGCGTGTGCAGCAGCCGGGGCTCCACCGTGTCGATCTTGCGGCGCAGGTAGGAGACGTAGGACTCGACAATGTTCATCTCGCCGTTGAAGTCGTAGTTCCAGACATGATCCAGGATCTGGGCCTTCGACAACACGCGGCGCGGGTTGTTCATGAAGTAACGCAGCAGCTTGAACTCGGTGGGGGATAGCGACACCGCGGTGCCCGCCCGCCACACCTCGTGGGTCTCGGTGTCCAGCTCGAGGTCGGCGAACACCAGCCGCGGGGACATCGCCGGTTCCGGTCGGGCGGTGCGGCGCAGCACCGCGTGGATGCGCGCGATGACCTCGTCCAGGCTGAACGGCTTGGTGACGTAGTCGTCGCCGCCCAGGGTCAACCCGGAGATCCGGTCCTCGGTGGCGTCGCGGGCAGTGAGGAACAGCACCGGCACCGTGGAGCCGCTGGAGCGCAGCTGCTTGACCACGCCGAATCCGGAGATGTCCGGCATCATCACGTCGAGCACCAGCAGATCGGGGTCGAAGGACTCGGCGACCTTCAACGCCTCCTCGCCGTTGTTCGCGGTGGCCACCTCGAACCCCGCGTAGCGCAGCGAGGTGCTGAGCAGTTCGACGATGTTGTCCTCGTCGTCGACCACCAACAGGCGGTGACCGCCCGAACCGTTGGTGTGAATGTCCGCGCCCGAGCCCGACTCGGTCCTGGGGGTCATGATGCGTCGCTCCGCTCGTCGTCCATTGCCGGGCGGCGACACCTCGCCCCCCGTGGGTCCACCTTGAGCATGCCCAGCAAATGCCGTGTTCAATCGGTGAAATGACTGGGAGTTGACTGTGAGATTTGTGTAGAAACGCCGGACGTCGCGCGTACCGACCCGCGGGTAATCTGGATCGGCATGGCGGTCAACGCGGTTTCGAACGGTGCCGTGCCCGATTCGCCGGACACCCTGCAGAGCCGGTTGGAATCCGTCGGGTATCTCGCAGATACTGGCCTAGCTACCGCAGCCTACCTTGCAATTCGTATGGGAAGACCGCTTTTCCTCGAGGGTGAGGCGGGTGTCGGGAAGACCGCGTTGGCGCACGCGTTGGCCCAGTTGTACGACGCCCCGCTGATTCGTCTGCAGTGTTATGAGGGCATCGACGCCGCCCAGGCGCTATACGACTGGGATTTTCCGCGCCAGTTGCTGCACCTGCGGGCCTCCGAGGCCGCCGGCATCAACGACGTCAAACAGCTCGAGGGTGAGCTTTACGACCGGCGGTTCCTGCTGGCCCGTCCGCTGCTGCAGGCCATCGAGACCAGCCCCTCGGTGCTGCTGATCGACGAGGTGGACCGCGCCGACGACGAATTCGAGGCGTTCCTGCTGGAGGTGCTCTCCGACTTCACCATTTCCATCCCGGAGTTGGGCACCATCAAGGCGATCGAGCCGCCGATCGTGGTGGTCACCTCCAACCGCACCCGCGAGGTGCACGACGCGCTCAAACGGCGCTGCCTCTATCACTGGCTGGAGCACCCGGCCTATGACCGCGAAGTGGCGATCATCCGCCGGCGGCTGCCGGAGGTCACCGAGCGGCTGGCCACCGAGGTCGCCGCCGCGGCGCAGTTGCTGCGGTTGCGCGACCTGCTCAAGCCGCCGGGAGTGGCGGAGAGCATCGACTGGACCCGGGCGCTGCTCATGCTCGGCGCCCGCACGCTGGACGTGGACGCCGCCGCGCGCACGTTGGGTGCCGTGTTGAAGTACCGCGAGGACACCGATCGGATCACCGCCGAGGGCCTGGAGTCCCTGATCGGCTCCATCGGGCGGGGCTGAGCTATGCCCAAGGAGCTCGTCCTGGTCTCCGACACCACGCAGACGATGGTCGGGTTCGCCCGCACGCTGCGTGCCGCGGGCGTGGAGGCGAGCACGGACCGGGTGCAGGCGCTGCTCAGCGCGCTGAGCCAACTCGACGTCACCTATGGCCGGGACGCCTACTGGGCGGGACGGCTGACCATGTGCGCCGGCCCGCTGGACGTGGAGCGCTACAACGCCGCATTCGCGGCGTACTTCGGCAACGAACTGCCCCGGGTGGCCCGGGTCGGCCTGGTGCCGCAGCAGCCGAAGCTGATCTCGGTGCAGACCGCGCCCGACCAGAACATGGGCGAGGACGAGGACCTGCAGTCCAACCCGATGTTGAGCAAGGCCAGTGACATCGAGTTGCTGCGCCGCAAGGACTTCGCGGCGCTGTCCGAGGCAGAGCGCGACGAGGCGCGCCGGCTGCTGGCCCGGCTGGACGTGCGTGGTCCCAGCCGCCGTTCGCTGCGCTGGACGCCGGCGCCGCGCGGCGGCGTGGACGCGCGTCGCACCGTGCGGGCCATGCTGCGCCGCGGCGGGGAGATCGAGGAGATCTACGCCCGGCGGCACCGGCCGCGCCCGCGGCGCATCGTGGAGCTCATCGACGTGTCCGGGTCCATGGAGATGTACGCCGACGCACACCTGCGTTTCGCGCACGTGCTGACCCGGCGTCGGCCGGACGTGGAGGTGTTCACCATCGGTACCCGGCTGACCAGGGTGACCCGGCAGCTGACGGTGCGGGACCCGGACGCGGCGCTGCGCGCGGTGGGCACCGCGGTGCCGGACTGGTCCGGTGGCACCCGGCTCGGTGAGCTGCTCAAGGCGTTTCTGGACCGTTGGGGTCAGCGCGGCACCGCCCGTGGTGCCGTGCTGGTTATTGCCAGCGATGGATGGGAACGCGGTGATGCAACGTTGTTGGGAGAGCAAATGGCCCGTCTGCACCGGCTGGCGCATGCTGTGATCTGGGTGAACCCGCACGCCGGTAAGGAGGGCTACGTCCCGGCCACCGCAGGCATGACGGCAGCGCTGCCGTACATCGATGCGTTGGTCGCAGGGCACAATGTGGCTGCGTTCGAGGCCCTCGCGCAGCGTTTGTCGCAGGAAGGAAACAGCGGTGCGTGACGTCCTGGAACACATCCGGCCCTGGTATGCCGCCGGGGAGACGTTCGGCCTCGCCACCGTGGTCGGTACCTATCGCTCCGCGCCCCGCCAACCCGGTGCGGCGATGGCGGTGTCGGCGGCGGGCGAGGCAGTGGGCAGTGTGTCCGGCGGATGCGTGGAGGGTGCGGTCTACGAGCTCGCACAGGAGGTCATGGGTTCCGGCACTCCGGTGTTCCAGACCTATGGCGTATCCGACGACGACGCGTTCACCGTGGGGCTGACCTGCGGCGGCATCATCGACATGTTCGTCGAGTTGATCGGCCCGCAGACGTTCCCGGAGTTCGAGGAGGTGGCCGCCTCCATCGAGGCCGGTGAGCCGGTGGCGGTGGCCACGGTTATTTCCCGTGGCGAGGTAACGAGCCGCGCAGACACAGCGGGTATGGGCTCGGTCGGTGCACGGCTGGTCATCTGGCCGGACCGGCGCTCCGGCACCCTGGGCAGCGCCCGGTTGGACGACGCGGTCACCGACGACGGCCGTGGCCAGCTCTCCCAGGGCCACACCGGAATCCTGCACTACGGCCCGGAGGGGGAACGCCGCGGCGATGAGCTGGCGGTGTTCGTGCAGTCCTACTCCCCGCCGCCGCGGATGCTGGTGTTCGGCGCCATCGACTTCGCCGCGGCGGTGGCCGCCGCGGGCAAGTTCCTCGGTTACCGGGTGACGGTGTGCGACGCCCGGCCCGTGTTCGCCACCGCCAAGCGCTTCCCGCAGGCCGACGAGGTCATCGTGGAGTGGCCCCACCGGTACCTGGAGAAGCAGCTGGAGATCGAGCACGCCGTCGACCCGCGCACGGTGATCTGCGTGCTCACCCACGACCCCAAATTCGACGTGCCGGTGCTCAAGTTGGCGCTGGGCACCGAGGCCGGCTACATCGGCGCGATGGGTTCCCGGCGTACCCATGACGACCGGTTGGCCCGGCTGCGCGAGGAGGGCGTGCCCGCGGAGCAGCTCGCCCGGCTGTACTCCCCGATCGGCCTTGACCTCGGCGCCCGCACGCCGGAGGAGACGGCGATCTCAATCGCCGCAGAGATCATCGGCCAACACTGGGGCGGCAGTGGTGTCAAGCTGCGCGCCACGGAAGGTGCGATCCACCGGGAGCCGACCGCCGGTTGAGCCGGCCGACACCGGCCGGGTCGGTAGCACGGTCGTGGTTCGCACCGTGCGGCTGTGGCGGACGGTGACTGCCGCGATCACCACGGCGAGGAAGAACCCGATGGCGGCCACGCCGGCGGCCAGGCGCACCGCGAGCACGAAGTCGTCCAGCCGGGCCACCAGTCCACCGAGCACCGCGATGCCGATCACGCTGCCGCTCTGCCGCGCGGAGTTGATCACCCCGGAGGCCAGGCCGGAGTGGCGCAGCGGGGCGGCGTCGGTCAGTGCCGCGGTCACCGCGGGCATCACCACGCCCATGCCGAATCCGGTCAGCGCCAACGGCGCGATCAGCACCGGGTAGGGGGTGTGTGTGCCGGCGAGCATCACCCCGGACACCCCGACGCCCAGACAGGTCAGGCTGAGCAGAATGCTGAGCCGCGGCCCGCCGGCCCGGGCGCTGATCCGCGCCGAAAAGCTGGAGCCGAGCATGATGAAGCCGAGTTGTGGCAGCACCGCGAAACCGGCCTGCAACGGGGATGCGCCACGCAATTGCTGGAAGTACAGGTTGATGACGAACAGCACGCCGTAGAACCCGAAATTGATCAGCACGCCGATGAACGCGCCGCCGGTAAAGGTGGAGTCGCGGAAAAGGCCCAACGGCAGCATGGCTTCTCCGGTGCGCTGTTCGACGAACACGAACGCGCCCCCGGTGACCAGGCAGGCCCACGCCGCGAGCAGCACGAAGGGGGTCAGCCCGGCCCGTGCGCTTTCGATGAGCGCCACGGCCAAGCCGCCCAGGCTCAGTACCGCGAGCAGTTGGCCGCGCAGGTCCAGCGCCCGTGGGAGGCCGGCGCCGGGTGGCACATGACGGGTCGTCAGTACCAGGCAGGCCAGCCCGAACGGCACGTTGACGAAGAACACCCAGCGCCAGGACCACTCCTCGGTGCCCAGCCCGCCCACCACCGGACCGCCCGCGGCGGCGAAGGCCGCGATGGTCGCCCACCACCCGATCGCGCGCCGGCGCATGCCCGGGTCGTCGTACTCGGCGCGGACCAACGCCAACGACGAGGGCACCAACATCGCCGACGCCGCGCCCTGCGCTGCCCGAGCGGCGATCAGAGCCGCGATGTTCCAGGCCAAGCCGCAGGCCACCGAGGCCGCGGTGAACAGGCCCACCCCCCAGCAGAACACGGTGCGGGCCGAGCACCGGTCGGACAGCGCGCCGCCGGTCAGGATGCCGGCGGCCAGCACCACCAGGTAGCTGTCCACCACCCACTGCAGTCCGGCCAGATCGGTGTGCAGGTCCGCCCGCACCGCGGGCAGTGCCACGTTCACGATCGTGGTGTCCAGGATGACCATGAAGTAGCCCAGGCAGGCGGCCACCAGGCCTGCGGTCAGGAACCGCGCAGGCCGTTGCGCACCTGCCGTCGACCGCACCGCTCCACCCTGCCTGCTCCGGCTTTGTCACCGCAATCAAGATCTGGTCGAGCCCCTCCAGAGCACTGTGACGCAAGTGCTGGCAATCACCACTTCTTTTGCGGTTTATTCCTGGCAATTGCGAGGTCACCGACCGCCTACCCCGGCCCTCTGGTGAGCCATTCCGAGGGGTGCCTAGTGTTGGGTTTCATCCGGTCCCGAGGTGAATTCCGACCACAGAAAGAGCCCTGAAATGGCGAAAATCACCGTCAAAGTCGACGGAGTATCACGCAGCGATGAGGTGGAACCCCGTCTGCTGCTCGTCCACTATCTGCGCGACGTGCGGGGCCGGGTGGGCACCGTCGTCGGCTGCGACACCTCGAACTGCGGCGCGTGCACGGTGCTGTTGGACGGCCAATCGGTGAAGAGCTGTTCGGTGCTCGCCGTGCAGGCCGACGGATCCGACGTGCTCACCATCGAGGGCTTGGCAAGCACCGTGGACAGCGAGCTGCACCCGGTGCAGGAGGCCTTCCGGGAGTGCCACGGCCTGCAGTGTGGCTACTGCACGCCGGGCATGATCATGGCCTCGGTCGACCTGCTCAACAACAACCCGAACCCGTCCGAGCAGGAGATCCGCGAGGGCATCGAGGGCAACCTCTGCCGATGCACCGGCTACCACAACATCGTGCGCGCGGTGCAGACCGCCGCCGCCACGATGGCCAACGGCAGCGTGGGGGTGACGGCATGACAACCACCGAGGCCAAGTCCGACACCGTCTTCGGGCAGCCGCTGCGCCGCAAGGAGGACGCCCACCTCATCACCGGGCGCACCAGGTGGACGGACAACATTCAACTGCCGGGGATGCTGCACCTGGCCTTCCTGCGCAGCCCGATCGCGCACGCGAAGATCACCGTGGACACCGCCGCGGCCGCGTCCTACCCGGGAGTGGTCGCGGTCTACAGCGCCGCGGACTTCGGCGCCGAGATGGGCTTCATGGCCGACGCCTGGACCTGCCACCCGGACATGAAGAAGCCGCTCAACCCGCCGCTGGCCACCGACGAGGTGCGCTACGTGGGTGAGCCGATCGCGGTGGTGGTCGCGGAGTCGCGGTATGCGGCCAACGACGCGCTCGAGGCCATTTCGGTGGACTACGACGCGCTGCCCGCGGTCATCGACGTCGAGGCCGCCCTCGCCGACGGCACGCCGCTGGTGCACGACGCGCTGGGCACCAACCAGTGCTACCACCTGCTCTCGCCCGGCGATTCTTACGAGGCCGCCAAGGCCAAGGCCGACGTGGTTCTCAAGCGGCGCTTCCGCCAGCAGCGGTTGATCCCGGCCGCCATGGAGCCCCGCGCGGTGGTCGTCGTGCCAACCGTGGACGACTTCACCATGTACTCCTCCACTCAGATCCCGCACGTGCTGCGCGTGCTGTTGGCGCTGATCACCGGGGTCTCGGAGAGCAAGATGCGCGTCGTCGCCCCCGACGTGGGTGGCGGTTTCGGCTCCAAGATCGCCTGCTCGGCGGAGGAGATCATCTCCCTGCTGGTGGCCAAGCGGCTGGCGCTGCCGGTCAAGTGGAACGAGTCCCGCTCGGAGTCCATGCAGACCGTGCACCACGGCCGGGACCAGATCCAGGAAATCGAGATCGCCGCGAAGTCCGACGGCACGCTGCTGGGCATGAAGGTCGACCTGATCGCCGACCTGGGTGCCTACCTGCGGTTGTTCACTGCCGGCGTCCCGCTGTTCGGCGCCGCGATGTTCAACGCCATCTACAAGATGGAGGGCTACCAGTTCAACTGCCAGACCGTCTTCACCAACAAGTGCCCGACGGATGCCTACCGCGGCGCCGGGCGCCCGGAGGCCACTTTCGGCGCCGAGCGGATGATGGATGAGTTGGCCGCGCACCTGGGCATGGACCCGCTCGAATTGCGCGAGAAGAACTGGATCAAGCACGAGGAGTTCCCGTTCACCACGATCTCCGGATCGGTGTACGACTCCGGTAACTACGAGGCCGCCACCGCGCGGTCCAAGGAGCTGTTCGGCTACGACGAGCTGCGTGCGGAGCAGCAGCGGCGCCGGGAGAGCAACGACCCGGTCCAGTTGGGCATCGGGGTTTCCACCTTCACCGAGGCCTGCGGGCTGGCGCCCAGCCGCGCGCTGGGCCAGCTCAACGTCAGCGCGGGCGGTTGGGAGCGCGCCGAGATCCGGGTGACCATCACCGGCAAGATCCAGGTGATCACCGGTTCCACCCCGCACGGCCAGGGCCACCTGACCGCCTGGTCGCAGCTGGTCTCGGACAAACTCGGGGTTCCGTTCGAGGACATCGACGTGCTCGCCGGTGACACCGCGAGTTCCCCGCAGGGTCTGGACACCTACGGCTCGCGGTCGCTGGTCGTCGGTGGCTCGGCCGTCGTGAAGGCCTGCGACAAGGTGATCGCCAAGGCCCGTCGGGTCGCCGCGCACACCCTGGAGTGCGACGAGGACGACCTCGAGTTCGCCAACGGCGCGTTCACCGTCAAGGGTTCGCCGGGTTCGAAGATGCTGATCCAGGAGTGCGCGTTCGCCACGCACCTGGCGCACAACATCCCGGACGGGATGGAACCGAGCCTGAACAGCACCTACACCTACGACCCGATCAACCTGTCCTACCCGCACGGCACGCACCTGTGCGCGGTCGAGGTGGACACCGAGACCGGGTTCTCCAAGATCCGCAAGTATGTGGCGGTGGACGACGTCGGTGTGGTGGTCAACCCGCTGATCGTCGAGGGGCAGGTGCATGGCGGCATCGCCCAGGGCATCGGGCAGGCCATGTTCGAGGAGGGCTTGTACGACGAAGACGGGAACCTGACCACGGGCACCTTCGTGGACTACTTGATCCCTTCGGCGGCGGACCTGCCCAGCTACATCACCGACCGCACCGAGACCCCGTCCACGGACAACCCGATTGGGGCCAAGGGTGTCGGCGAGGCCGGGTGCATCGCCTCCACGCCGGCCGTGGTCAACGCCATCGTGGACGCCGTGCGTCCGTTCGGCATCACCGACATTCCGATGCCGTGTACCCCCGAGCGCGTGTGGCGCGCTGTTTCCGAGGCCAAGAAAGCGCATCCCCACCATGGTTCGGCGCACGGAGGTGCCGCATGATCCCGTCCAGCTTTGAATACCTCCGGGCGTCCTCGGTTGCCGAGGCCGTGTCCGCGCTGTCCCAGTCCGACGACGCGAAGGTGCTCGGCGGCGGGCAGAGCTTCATCCCGATCCTGCGGTTGAAGCTGGCCAACCCCGAGCTGATCGTGGACGTCAGCAAGGTCGACGAGCTGCGCGGCGTGCGGGACGACGGCGACGCGTTGGTGATCGGCGCCATGACCACGCACGACGAAGTGCTGCGCGACCCACTGGTGCGAGCCCACACCCCGCTGCTGGCCCAGGCCACCGCGACGGTGGCGGACCCGCAGGTGCGCCACCGCGGCACCTTCGGCGGCGCGTTGGCGCACGCCGACCCGGCCAGTGACCTGCCCGGCGTGGCCCTGGTACATGGGGCGGAGATGACGCTGGTCGGGCCCAACGGCACCCGCACGGTGGCGGCCGCGGACTTCTTCATGGACTACCTGGAGACCGCGCTGGCCGAGGACGAGCTGCT